>NZ_JBEZNH010000018.1:32954-124936 GCF_040653115.1 Streptosporangium sp. NPDC048047
CGGCTGTCACAGGGCGACGGCTGTCACAGGGCGACGGCTGTCACAGGGCGACGGCTGTCACAGGGCGACGGCGCGCGGGCGGTACGGCTCCGCCAGGAAGCCGACCTCCTTGTCCGTGAGATCCACCTCCACCGCCGCCACGGCGTCGTCCACATGCCCGGCCCTGGTCGCGCCGATGATCGGGGCGGCCACCCCGGGCTGCTTGAGCAGCCACGACAGCGCCACGCTCGCCGGGGCCACACCGCGCTCCCGGGCCACCTCGGCGACCCGGTCGAGGATCCGGGAGTCGTTCTCGGCGTCGCCGTAGAGGGCGCCGATGCGCGGGTCGCTCCCGGCGCGCGCGGTGCCCTGCTCCTCCTGCCTGCCCGCACGGGCGAGCAGGCCCCGGGCCAGCGGGCTCCACGGGATCATCCCCACACCCTGGTCGAGGCAGAGCGGCACCATTTCCCGCTCTTCCTCCCGATAGAGAAGATTGTAATGATTCTGCATCGCTGCGAATTTTGTCCAGCCGTTGGTCTCGGCGACGTGCTGGGCCTTGGCGAACTGCCAGGCGCTCATGCTGGAGGCGCCCAGATAGCGGGCCTTGCCGGCGCGGACGACGTCGTGCAGGGCCTGCATGGTCTCCTCGATCGGGGTGTCGGGGTCCCAGCGGTGGATCTGGTAGAGATCCACGTGATCGGTGCCCAGGCGGCGCAGTGAGGCGTCGATGGCCGACATGATGTGCTTGCGCGACAGGCCCCGGTCGTTGGCGGCGCCGCCCTTCTTCGAACCCGGGCCGACGGGGAAGAAGACCTTGGTGGCCAGCACGTAGTCGTCGCGCTGGGCGAAGATCTTCGACAGCAGACGGCCGGTGACCTCCTCGCTGCTGCCGGCCGAGTAGGTGTCGGCGGTGTCGAAGAACGTCACCCCCGCCTCGGCCGCCTTACGCACGATCGGCTCGGCCGCCTCCTCGTCGAGGATCCACTCACTGCCCCGGGCCGGGTCTCCGTAGCTCATCATGCCCAGGCAGATCCGCGACACCTTCAACCCGGTGGACCCCAGGCGCGTGTACTCCATGGTGAAACCTCCCGTAAATCCCCTACGCCAGCCCACCCTACGACCGGCACTTCAGACGGAGATCACGGGGGAGGGGGACCACCCACTATCGTCCCAGTTTCTCTGCGCTAGATATGATCGATTGGTTATATTGCGGCGATGAGCTGGGAGATCGTTCTGCATCCGGAGGTGGAGGCGTGGTATCTGGCGATCTGCGGCAGCGACCCCCGGACTGCCGATCTGATCCAAGACGCCATCGACCAACTCGCGGAGGAGGGGCCGACGGCACGGCGGCCGCTGGTTGACCGGTTGTGTGGAAGCCGCTATCACAACATGAAAGAGCTGCGGCCGCCGTCGTCGGGCAACAGCGAGGTCCGGATCATCTTCGCCTTCGACCCCGCTCGGAAAGCCGTCTTCCTGGTAGCCGGTGACAAGGCGGGCAACTGGGAACGGCGGTACCACCGGGCGATTCCGCTGGCGGACGAGCGGTTCGAAGAGCACCTGATCGCGTTGAAGGGGGGAGGGCCGATGAGCGGCGGATATTCCACATGGGCCGACGTCAAGGCGAAGGCGCGGGCGCTCGACCCACGTTCGGACGCCGAGCGGGCGGCAGGACAGGAGGCCGCCCGTCAGCGGCGAGAGGCGTATGTCCGCGGTCACCAGCTCGCGGAGATGCGTAAGGCCGCCGGAGTCACCCAGGTGGAGCTCGCCGAAGTCCTGGGGGTGACACAGGCGCGGGTCTCCAAGATCGAGAGTGGCGAGGTGTCGGGCCTCGACGTCATACGTGCCTACGTCACGGCGCTCGGGGGCACGGTCGACCTTGTCGCGACCCTGGGTGACCGTACCTGGAAAGTCGCCTGACAAGGACGACCCAAAGGCGTGAGGTTACGCAGGGTTGCGGGGCGGTGAGTGCATGGGCACGGCTACCAGGGCCACTTCTCACCAAGCGCCGCTCCGGGAGCCCTACGGCAGGCACGCGCCGACTACCGGGCCGGGCAAGCCCGCTCGATCCTCGTTCTTCCCGCCCTGAGCGGGGATGCGGGGGAAGCTCCAGCACCGGAAGCGGGGCGGCAGCTCTGTCTTCTCCGTAGAGCGCTGCCGCACCTGACTCCTGACACCCTGTCCTTGCCGTGACCGCCAGAGTTACGGCCGCTCAGCGGCGGTCTTGATCGAGCCGAGCCAGCGCGTCAGCTCGGCATGCAGTTTCGCGCTGTTGTAGAAGAACCCGAGCAGGGTGCCGGCCATGGACTCCTCGGTTCGCAGGAGCGTGGTTCCGTCCTGCCGGGTGGTGATGAGGTGGCGGTGCGCGGCGCGCGAGCCCATCGTGCTGCCGGTCCAGGTGATCTCGCGGAGCGGTTCGACGACGGCGAACCGGGAGGTGATGGCGGTACGGCCGTTGACCCAGGTGAACGGCGTATCCACCGTGACGTCGCCGTCGCCCGCGATGCGCACGTCGTGGATGGCCTGGTCGAATGCCGACCATGCGGTGGGGTCGGCGAGCAGGCCCCAGACCCGCTCGGCCGGTGCGTCGATCACCACCTCGTGCGCGGAGCGAATGGGCGCCTCCTCGTCGATCCGGTGCCGCTTGGCGTAGTCGTTGTGCAGCTCATCCAGCGACGGTCCGCGGTAGCGAATCTCCCGCAACATCTGGGCCCCTTATATGTGATCACGAACGGGCTGGGCGTTCGCCAGCCGTTTACTCCGTCCACTCTCGTCAAGACCCTGGCTTGGATCAACGTAGACTTCACGCCCGTGCCGATAACGCACGGATTATGACTAGAGGCGGGGCTTGTGGAACTTCGAGACATCGAGATCTTCCTGACGCTGGCCGAGGAGCTGCATTTCGGCCGGGCGGCCGAACGCCTGCACGTGTCCCAGGCCCGTATCAGCCAAGCCATCAGTCAGCAGGAACGCCGGCTGGGCGGGGAGCTGTTCGACCGCTCCAACCGCCGCCAGACTCGCCTCACCCCGCTGGGCCGGCAACTCCGCGACGACCTTCAACCGATCTACACGAGCCTGAACGACAGCTTGGAACGTGCGCGAATGGCCGCCGAAGGCATCGCCGGTGTGCTCACGCTCGGCAGCATGGGCCCGCAGGGCTGGATGATCCGCGAGATCGTCGATCGGTTCCGCAGCCGACGTCCGGCCGTCCGGTTCGTGCATCGCGAACTCAACGTCGTCGACCCGCTCACATCGCTTCGGGCCGGTGAGGTCGACGTGGCCCATCTGTGGCTGCCGGTCGGCGAATCCGACATCATCACCGGTCCGGTCACCCACACCTCACCGGTCGTCGTCGTCATGGCCGCCACCCATCCGTACGCCGGCCGGGAATCGCTGAGCCTGGAGGACTACGGAGACCTGACCTTCATGGGACACCGATCACCGATCCCGGCATCGATGGAAGAGGTGTTCCAACCCTTCCAGACCCCGTCCGGGCGCCCGGTCGCCCGCGGCCCGGTCATCTCCAACTGGGAGGACGAGCTCAAGGTCATCAGCACCGGACAAGCCGTCGGCGCCGCCGCCGCCGAGGCCACCCGCTTCTATCCCCGGCCGGACCTCGCCTATGTCCCCGTGACCGATGCCCCGCCCGTTCGATGGGCCTTCGCCTGGCGTGCCACTGACACCAACCCGCTCATCCGCGCTCTCGCCGAGGCCGTCGACACCCTGCCGCGTCCGGGCTCGCGACGCTGAAGTTCATCCTGCTACGCCGAGTCCCGAAGCACCCGTCACAGGTAGTCCCGCCAGAAGGACCGACCGCTGGCCGCAGCCGGAGAGGCCGAACGACCGTTGCCGGCCGCCGTGAGCGCCTATCGCCTCGGCCACGTGTTCGTCCGTCTCCGCGAGCCGACGAGCACCGGGAGCGGGACTGCTCGTTGTGATCACGCTCCCGCGCCAGGGTATGGCGGGAAACGAAGATGCCGGGCCTTCGCCGGGGCGCGCGTACGGCACTGGCGGGGCCGTTTCCGCGGCCCGGCGAAGGCGTCCGTCATGGGTCGTGATCTGGTGTGGTGATCGGCGGGCGCGATGCCGCCGGTAGAACGCCGCCGGCGGTCAGCTTGCGACGGCCTTCCAGGTCCAGGTGAGTCCGTAGGACGCGCTCAGCGCCAGCAGACCCGGGCCGACAGCGCCGAGGTTGAGGAAGCGGCCCTGCGCGTCGTACTGGCCCACCGCCGTCAGTTGCGAGGCATGCCTGTCGGACGGCGGGGTGCAGAACATGTAGCCGCCGTCATTGGGACGGAATTCGTTCAGCGTGAGCTGGTTGCCGTCGCCGACCGCGGGGTTGGTGGCCGTGGAATTGACATACAGTCCCTTATGGACCAGGTAGTAGCAGTAATAATCCTCGGTCTTGTCGGCGTATATGGGCATGAACTCTTCTTCGGAATCGTCGCTGTCGGGTTCGAGCGCCACCGGCGTGCCGGGTTCCGGATCGGAGTCCTGTACGGTCATGGCCGATCCCGCGCCGGTGACGATCTCATCGACGTCCAGCGCCTCGTTCTCGGCGTCCTGAAGGAACCAGCGCTGGTCGGGATCGAATTCGTCGGCGAGGTCACGACCCACCAGTTCTTCGCCGTCAGCGCGATCCAGGGCGGTCAACGCCTGGCCGGTGGCCTTGTTCAGCAATATCCAGGTGCCGTCTCCCATGTCGAGCAATCGCCACAGCTGGGAGTCGCCGTCATCGGAGCCCTGGAGAATCGCCGGCGCGTCGGCGAGTCCGGATTCCTGGCCCAGATAGGTACGCGTGAAGCTGTGCAGCACGCGATAGTGTCCCGGGTCGTCACCGGCGGCCAGGAACCGGAAATTGTGCGCGCTCTGCTCGGACCGGGCGAACGTCCTGGTCTTGAGGCGACTGCTGCCGGGCCGCGTCCCCGCACCCGAAGGGTAGGGAGAGCGGGTGCTGGAGGCGCTTCTGAGATTCTGCGTTGTTCGCGGAACGGCCTTCGCCTGCCGCGCCGGTTGGGACGTCGTGCACCGCTGGTCCTCGGTGAGATAGGAGAAGTCGTATTCGACGGGAAGGTGGTCCGACATTTCGAAGTCGGTCATCGGCGTCCCGAACCCGTACCCCCTGTAGAGCGCCGGGGTGACGCCGTTCTGGGTGACGGCGTAGTCGATGGTGCGTCCCGTGACGGGCCGGGTGGGCCCGCTCGCGGGCAGTACGTCGAAATGGCGGGAGTCGTCGCCGAGGGCGGTCAACAATCCTGTCTGCCCGTAAGCCTCCATATTGAAGTCGCCGAGGACCACCCAGGGCAGCGGTTGCCCGTTCGGGCCGGCGGTCTGCATATGACTCCTGATGTTCCGCAGCATCGTGACGTTGTCCGTGCCGCCTGCTGCGGCCCCGTGCCAGGTGAAGTAGACGACCCCGCAATAGTTGACGCCGAGCGCGGGACGGGACTTGCCCTCGTGAACGCCGTTCCGGGTCGCTCCGGGGACGACGAATATCTCGTCCCTCTGGACACTTCTCCGCGTCCAGACGGCCAGATTGATCTTCTCCGGGTTGCCGGAACCGGTGTCGACGTTCGTGTTCAGCCAGTAGAGGTAACCTCCGCCGCGGCCTCCACTGGTTCGGCTGAGCCAGATCTCCTCGACGGGAGGCGTGTTCGTGCTGCCGTCGCGCATCCTCTTGACGTAGTCGGTCTGCGCGATCGTGTCTTTGCCCCAATAGTGCCGGTCGATGGGATAGCCGGTCTCCTGCAGGGCCAGGATGTCGTTCTCTCTGGGAGGACTCTCCCGGGTGTGCAAAGCGGGCAGCGCGGTCGCGTACCTGTCGCCCTGTTGTTGAGAGGACGCGCCGGCCATGTTCCAGGTGGCCGCCTTGATCTCGACGAGCTTCGGGTCGCGTGGGGGAAGCTCGCCGCCGGTGTCGCGGAGGAACAGCGACTGCCGGTGTCCCACGTCGAGGGCGGCCACTCCGTTGCCCTGGTAGTTCAGGGTCTCTCGTCCGGTCCAGTCCGTGATCGCCTGCCCGTTCTGGCTCAGGGGCAGGAACGCGCGTGGGTCGGAGTCGTCCGATCCGAACTGGAAGGCGGTGCCGGTCTGGGCGCCGTACGGCCTGTACGGCTCGAACGGGCCGCCGGCGGTGGTCTGCTTGCTCAGCGTGTTGTCATAGAAGACGTTCTGCGGCCCGGAGGAGCCGGCCCACTTGCCCGCCTTGGGGCCGGCCGCCCACCAGATCGGATACCAGGTGCCCGCGTCGATCTCGCCGCCCTCGCCACCGCAGTTGGCGGAGCAACTGGCCGAGCGGTGCTCGTAGGGGACTCGCACCGTGTTCTGCTCGAACAGATTGTCGTGCTCCCAGCCGCCGTGCAGGTTCAGGTCGGAGTCGAGGTCGTTGCGGAAGGCGACGTTGCCGCCCGCCGACCACTGGAAGGTGAAGTGGCGCAGGTTGCGGCTGAGGTTGTGCGCCCACAACGAGTCCCATACACGGCTGCCACGCACGTAGCCGTTGCCGCCCTTGCCCTTGTTCCAGGCGCCGTCGAAGCTGTTGCGCTCGATCTGCAGGTTGCGCGCCACCTCGGTGACGATCGGGTGTGAGCCGGTCATCGTGGCCTTGAGCCCGCGCGCCCAGCTGTTCGCCGCCCACTTGAACACGATGCCGTGCATGGCGTACTCGGGCGCCAGGTTGCCGTAGTTGTGCACGGCCTGCTCGGGAGTGAGCGAGTACGTCTCCTGGCCGCTGATCTTCGGCAGGCCGTTCATGTCCTGGGTGAAGGAGAAGTCCTCGAATCCGACACCCTCGACCACCTTCAGCGGCGTGACCTTGCTGGCGTACAGGCCGCCGCCGTTCAGCGGTTCGGAGCCGTCCGATTCGGAATCCACCGGCAGGTCCCACCTCAGCGGCCGATCCAGCGTGATCGTCTTGGCCGTGGCGTCCATACGGCTGAGCCGGAACATCTCCTGCCGCATGTGAAGCGCCTCGATCATGCTCTGATCGGTGATGCCCTGCTGCGCGTAGAACTTCCTGCTGTTGGCCGCGCCCACCCAGACATAGCCGCCGGGCCTGAACCTGGTCATGTCGGCCTTCGCGTCCAGCCGCACGACCGTGCCCCCCGCTCGTGCCGAGAAGCCCGGGTCATCGGCCGCGGCGGCCACCTTGAAGCCGGAGGCCCAGTGCTGGTTGACGCTGCCCTCGTAGAGGTCTTTGCGCATGGGCAGGCTGGAGGCCAGCTCCCAGTCGTCCTTGTACCGGGTCGCCACCTCCCGGGTCTGGACGCGGAACATGCCACGCCCTGGCCAGATCCAGCCACCGTTGCCGATGTCGGGGGCGGTGCCGGCAATCATGCTCTCCTGGTCCCACCGGCCGTTGATCACCTGGTCGTAGCGGGTCTGGAGGCCGGGCCTGAACACCAGCCGGGTGCCGTCGTCGCCGGAGCCCTTGCCACGTACGATCAGAAATCCGGCATCTACGTAGATCTGCCGGGTGATGTCGATCCGGCCTGCTGGTAGCTCGATGAGCGAGAGCCGGTTGAAGTTGGCGTTCGGCGAGCAGTCGCTCTTGATGTGGTCGATCGCCTTCTGCAGTCCGGCGGTGTCGTCGGTCCCGTCGTCCGCCGTCACCCTGTAGGAGGAGGCGAGCTCTTCCGGCGAGATATGGCAGGAGGCGTCGTCGGTCAAATCCGTATCGCCCTCAGGCAGCTTCTGGCCGCCTCGGTATCCGGCGCGGGACCAGTCCGGTAGTCCGGCCGGCGGGGCTGTTCGGTTGGTGTTACTCAGGTCGGGGCCGGACGCTCCAGGCCCGGCCCACGGCGGGTCCTCCGCCGTGACAGGTGCGGTCACGGACGTCGGGGAGGCGGACGCCCCCCATGCCGCCGGGGTGATGCCCGGCGACGATAACGAGAGCAGCAGGACGCACGCCATGGCCGCCGCTGGTCGGACCATTCTCACGTGATCTCTCCGAGAAGGACGCGGACGCCGGGAGCCGGCGTCGGTGACGATGACGTCGTCCGGCTGCGTGTTCGCCGGCTTCACCACTGCGGGGCCGACGGCGTGGGCATCGCCGCGAAGTCGTAGACCTTCTTCCACAGCACGCCGCTCTTGCCGCCGGCCGAACCGTTGATGACGTAGTAGAGATCGGTACCGGCCACCACGGCCAGCGGGGTCCTGCCGGGTGAGAGCGCGAAGCTGTTCTCCTCGTAGTAGCCGCTCCACCCGCCGTCGCGCGAGATCATGTAACTGCCGATGGTGTTGTCACGGTCCTCGGTGATGGTGATGACCCCGTAGCCGCTTCGGGAGAGCGCGACGGACGGGCCGTTCCTCGTGTAGCCCGGGGTGCCTGTCGCATAGACCCGGAACGGATTCGTCCAGTTGCCGGTCCCGTACCGCTGCCGCGACATGTACACGTAGTTGTCGGTGCCCGTGAAGGCGAGCACGACCTGGTTCCAGGGAGCGGGGTCGGCGTTGGTGCCCACCTGGGCGGCCAGTCCCGGGGCGTCCTTGCTCCGCGCGCCCGGCACGACGCTGGGTGAGCTGTAGGTGCCGGTGTCGCCGTTGTAGTACATCGTCCAGATGTCGTCGGTGGACTGGCTGTTCCAGGCGAGCATGAAGGAGTTGCCGGGGAGCGCGGCAGCCGCCACGGGCTCTGTGTCGGTGGTGCGCGTGTCGTTGGGGATCCTGGTCCAGCCGGGCAGGGTGGCGGGTAGCTGGTAGCTCGGGCTGAGCTGGACGCGGTGCTGGTAGACGTGGCCCTCGGTGCCGGTGTGGAAGATCCGGAAGTTGCCGCGGCCCCCGTCGTCCGTCCAGATCACCCGCGGAGGCGTCCATGTCTGCGCGTTGGGCAGCGAGTAGGCGGGCCCGTTGTTCAACGAGATCCAGATGGAGTCGTTGTCCGCGCCGCGCCAGGCGTGCAGGATGTTGCCGCGGTCGTCGCGCGCCTCTCCCGGAGTGGACCTGCTGGTGATCTGCCCGCCGGCGTAGGTCACCGGCTGCCAGTCGGACCCCTCGCCGGGGAAGCCCCAGGAGCTGATCGAGGCGCCGCCGTCGTCGGCCGAGGCCGGCGCCGTCATTCCACCGGCAGAGGCGATCAGCGACACGGCCGCGATGAACGACCTCTTCTTGATGAACATCTCTTCTCCCGCATCGTCTCTCGAATCGACGACCATCGCGCCGTTGGCCCGGCGGTGACTCATGGACCGTCGTTACAGAGACAAAGTGCGGGGGGCCGCTCGTGACATGACGCTCGTCACATCACCATCCCGCTCGCGGGCGACGGCGGGCCGCGGATCCTCAAACCGTGAGCGCCGCGCCTTCGAGCAGCGTGGTGCGGATCTGCTTGCGTGATGCGATGCCGAGCTTCGCGAAGACCTTGCGCAGATGCCATTCGACGGTGTGCGGGCTGATGAAGAGCTGAGCGCCGATCTCGGGGTTCGTCAGCCCGTCGCCGGCCAGGCGCGCTATCTGCGCCTCCTGGGCGGTGAGAGTGGCGCGTGCCTCGACGGTGCGCTTGCGTACCGTCTCACCGGTGGCCTGGAGCTCGCGCCGGGCGCGTTCCGCGAACGCCTCGGCCCCCATGTCGCCGAGCAGCTCGTATGCGATGCCCAGCTGCTCGCGTGCGTCGAGGCGGCGGTTCTCCCGGCGCAGCCACTCGCCGTAGAGCAGCCGGGTGCGGGCGAGCGTCGTCCGGACCTCGGTGCGGCCGAGCCGCTCGATCGCCTCACGGTAGAGAACGTCGGCGTCCGCTCCGTCGCTCACCTGGGCCCGTACGCACGCCGAGGTCCCGAGGGCCCAGTCGGTGCCGCTGGCTCGGGCCATCCTGTCGAGTCGCCAGGCGACCTCGGCCGCCCGGGCGGGCCTCCCGCTCCGGACGGCGGCCTCGACGAGTTCGACCGTGGACCTGATGGCCGTCCCGCCGAGCTCCTGCGGATGCTCGAAGGCTCGCTCGGCGGCGACGTACGCCTCCTCATACCGGCCGAGGCCGTTGCAGAGCACCGCGCTCGCCCATTGGGTGGCGGTCACCACCTTGCCTTCCCCCTGAATGACCGGGTCTCGCATGATCGCTGCGCTCACCTGACGTGTCGCGGCCTCTCGTCCTCTCCACGGCTCGAGTATCAGGGCCGCGTACTGGGCCAGGTAGCGGCTGCCCGTCACCTCGCCGATCGTCACCGCCTCGGCGACCAGCGCGTCGGCCAGGGCGAACTCACCGGCGAGGACCCTGTTCGACACGAGCATGTGGAGGGCTGAGGGCAGCACCGACAGTGCGCCCGCCTCGCGTGCCAGATCGACCAGCCTCGCGGAGAGCACCGACCAACTGTCGAAGTCCCAGACGTTATGGGCCATCCGGGACGCGAACGGCAGCCAGCCAAGGCCCTGTTCCCTGGAGACCCCTTCGGCGCGGAAGGACTCCAGGGCCCGCAGCACCATCGGCACGCCCGCGGCGGAACCCTCTGTGAGCGCCACGCCCACGCCGTTCAGGAGCAGGTCGTTGCGCTCCGGCGGCGGCCCCGGCGGTGCGGCGAGCAGCGCCTCGGCGATGTCCGCCACCTGGGCGCCGCTCGGCAGCCGGCCCGCGTTCATGGCCGCGTTCAACGTGTCGCGGTAGGTCTCGCGGGCCAGCCCGGCGTCCAGCGGTGCCAGGCGCTCACCGGCTCTAAGCAGCAGCGGGAAGGCGGAACCGGCGCTTTTGGAGGCGAATGCGATCTGACCGCGCAGCAGGCCGGCCTGAGCGAGTTCGCGTTCGTCCAGAGGGCTGAGTTCGGCCGCGTCCAGCAGTTCGAGCGCGGCGTCGTACCCGCCGGCCTGGTATTTGGCCCGGGCCGCCGCCAAGGCCCTGGCGCCGCGGCGCGCGGGATCGGGGGTCAGCTCGGCTGCCCGCTCGCGGAACGCCGCCGCCGCGGCGACTCCGCCGCGCGCCTGCGCCCGATCGGCCGAGCGCTCCAACTCGGCGGCCACCGTCTCGTCGGGGCCGGCCGTCGCGTTGGCGAGGTGCCACGCCCGGCGATCGGGGTCCGCTTGGGGATCGGTCGCGTCGGCCAGCGCCCGGTGGACGTCCTGCCGGTCCTGCGGGGACGCGACGCGGTAGGCCGCTGATCGCATGAGCGGATGGCGGAAACGCACCCGCGTACCGATAGCGATCAGCTCCGCCGCCTCGGCTGGCGACGCGGCGGACATTTCGATGCCCAGCAACTCCGCCGCGCGAGTCAGCAGGGTCACATCCCCGACCGGCTCGGCCGCCGCGATGAGCAGCAGCCGCTGTGTCTCGGCCGGCAACGACCGGACCCGCCCCAGGAAGCCCTGCTCTATCTGACTGGCCAGCGGTCGTGCGTCGGGCCGCCCGAATCCACCCGCTAGCTCCGCCGGCGCCAGCCCCCGGGGCAGTTCGAGCAGGGCCAGCGGGTTTCCCTGCGTCTCGACGACGATCCGGTCCCGGACCTGCTCGTCGAGCCGTCCAGGAGTCACGGAGTCCAGCAGGGCGCGGGCGTCGCTGTCGCTCAACCGTCCCACGTCGAGCTGGGGCAGCCCCTTCAGCTCCTGTCCGAGGTGGTGCTCGCGCACCGCGAACACCAGCCCGATCGGCTCCGCGAGCAGGCGCCGCGCGACGAAGGCGAGGGTCTGCGCGGAGACCTGGTCGAGCCACTGCGCGTCATCGACGAGGCAGACCAGCGGCCCTTTTTCGGCTACGTCGGCGAGCAGGCTGAGCACCGCGAGCCCGACCAGGAAGCGGTCCGGAGGAGTTCCCGCGCTCAGTCCGAACGCCGTCCCGAGCGCGTCGCGTTGCGGGCCCGGCAGGCGACCCAGATGCTCCAGGAACGGGGAGCACAGCTGATGCAGCCCGCCGAAGGCCAGCTCCATCTCGGATTCCACACCGGTCGCTCTGATGATCCGGCAGCCGGACGCGCTGTCCCGCACGTACTCCAGCAGCGCAGTCTTGCCGATGCCGGCCTCGCCGCGCAGAACCAGGGCCGAGCTGCGGCCGTCCTGCACCGTCGCCACGAGCCGATCCAGCGTCTCGCACTCTGGCTGCCGCCCGCGAAGTTGCGACCCGGGACCTCTGCTTGCCATGGCACTGCCCCCGACGATCATCTGTTCGTTGCCCCATGACTGCCGAACATGGGGAGAAACCGGCGCTAATTCCTAGATGGACCCGTAACCTACCGTTCTGCCATTAAGCCCAGCAATCTGCTGGTGACACCGGCCGCAGGGTGAGCCGGGCGGTCGCGGAGCATCCCACTGTCCGAAGCGCCTCCGCTGCCCCGACGCCCGCCACGGTGCGGGCCAGGGTACCGACCACGGTGTTCCCAGGGCGCGATGGAGCAGCACGGGTAGCGACCGTGATCGCAGTGGCATCACCGGATGCCAGCTGTCGAACGGAGCCGCCATCGTGACCATGAGCCTGTTGGAGTCGTACGAAGACCACGCAGAGCAGACCCATGACCGGTCGATCACACGTGGGTACGGAGACGATTCGGCGTTCGTCAGCGCCGCGCCCCGGCTTCTCACGATCGGTCTGCGCGTCCTGCAGGACGTGGGCGAAGCCGAGGACGTGGTGCAGGAGACGTGGCTGCGTTGGGCCCGTGTCGATCGGTCGGTCGTCATCAGTCCGCCGGCGTTCCTCGCGCTGACCACCACGAGGCTCGCCATCAACGTCGCCCGGTCCGCCCGCAGGCGCCGAGAGACCTCCGCCGGCTCCTGGCTCCCCGAGACGGCGGACCTCGCCGCCGGACCCGAGACGGCAGCCGAACGACGAGAGGCGGTCGACACTGCGATCCGGCTGCTGCTGGAGAGGCTGACACCCGCCGAACGAGCCGTCTATCTCCTGCGCACGGCCTTCGACTACCCCTACCGCCAGATCTCCGATCTCCTCCACCTTGGCGAAGACCATGCGCGGCAACTCCTGCGACGCGCCCGCAACCACCTCGCCGCCGAGCGACGCCACCAGGTGAGCACCACCGCGCACCGGCGCCTCGTGCGGACGTTCGTCGCCGCCGCCCAGTCCGGCGACCTCGCCGAGCTGGAAGAAGTGCTCGCCGCCGACATCGTCCGCTGAGTTCGATCGCTGTTGCGGCGATCTGTCACAGATCACGACGCCGCCCGGTCTTTCGGGTGAATCGGACGCCGAAAGAGCGACAGGAGCGTGAGTGTGCCCTCGACCATGACCATCATCCGGATCCGGGTTCCAGATGCTCACTCCACTGGTCGACGCGGACTCCGTCATCCCCCGCACTGCCGTGGCAGGGTACGTCGGCGCCGTCGTGTTGTCGCCGCTCGCGACGCCGTGGATCGGGGTGGCCCCCGTGGTCGCGCTGGTCGCGGCCGCCCGCGTCGCGCTGGTCGCCGTCGCCATCTGGGCGGCACGTAGCTGAAGGAGCACCATGTACGCGTCAGAGAACAGAATCGCCACGTCCGTCCTGGTCATCGGGACCGGAGGGGCCGGGCTGCGGGCGGCCATCGAACTCGCCGAGCGCGGGGTGGATGTCCTCGCGGTCGGCAAACGGCCGAAGGCGGACGCACACACCTCGCTCGCGGCAGGCGGCATCAACGCGGCCCTCGCCACGATGGACCCCGAGGACACCTGGCAGCAACACGCGGCCGACACTCTCAAGGAGAGTTACCTGCTGGCCAACCCCGAGACGGTGCGCATCGTCACCGAGGGGGCCGCGCGTGGCATCGAGGACCTCGTGCGGTACGGCATGCCGTTCGCACGCGAGCGGGACGGGCGGATCTCCCAGCGCTTCTTCGGCGCCCACACCTTCCGGCGCACCTCGTACGCCGGGGACTACACCGGACTCGAGATCCAGCGCACGCTGATCAACCGGGCGGCCCGGCTCGACGTCCGCGTCCTCGACACGGTGTACATCACGCGGATTCTCGTGCGCGACAACGTGGTCTTCGGCGCGTACGGGTTCGACCTGACCGACGGCGGCCGCTACGTCATCCATGCCGATGCGGTGATCCTGGCCGCGGGCGGCCACACCCGGATCTGGCGGCGCACTTCCTCCCGGCGTGATGAGAACACCGGCGACTCCTTCCGCTTGGCCGTCCTGGCCGGCTGCCGCATCCGCGACCCCGAGCTGGTGCAGTTCCACCCCTCTGGTCTCATCGCGCCGGAGAACGCGGCGGGCACGCTCGTCTCCGAGGCGGCACGGGGCGAGGGCGGGGTCCTGCGCAACCGGCTCGGCGAGCGGTTCATGTCCCGGTATGACCCGGAGCGGATGGAGTTGTCCACGCGCGATCGGGTCGCGCTGGCCGCGTACACAGAGATCAAGGAGGGTCGCGGCACCCCGGACGGCGGCGTGTGGCTGGACGTGTCGCATCTGCCGCGCGAGACGATCATGACGCGGCTGCCTCGCGTCCACCGGACGCTCCTGGAACTGCAGATGCTCGACATCACCAAGGAGCCGATCGAGGTCGCGCCGACCGCGCACTACTCGATGGGCGGCGTCTGGGTACGCTCCGAGGACCACGGCACGGGCGTCGAGGGCCTGTACGCGATCGGGGAGGCGGCCAGCGGCCTGCACGGTGCCAACCGCCTGGGCGGCAACTCCCTCATCGAGCTCCTCGTCTTCGGCCGCATCGTCGGCCAGGCGGCGGCGGAGTATTCCGCGGGTCTCGACGCGCAGCGCCGCTCCACCGAGGCGCTCGCCGCAGCGCGGGAGGAAGTGGACGAGCTCCTGTCCGCCGACGGCCCGGAGAACGTGCGGTCGCTGCAGCGAGCGCTCCGCGACATCATGACGGAGCACGCCGGAGTGGTACGCGACGAGGGTGGCCTGCGAAAAGGCCTCGCCGAGCTGGCCGCGGTCGAGGCGCGCATCAGCGGGATGGGCGTGCACCCGGACATCGCCGGCTTCCAGGACCTGGCCCACGCCTTCGACCTGAAGTCCGCGGCGCTCGCCGCGCGCGCGACCATCGAAACCGCGATCGAGCGCCGCGAGACCCGCGGCTGCCACAACCGCTCCGACCACCCGGAACTCGACCCCGCACTGCAGGTCAACCTCGTGTGGTCCGGCCCCGGATCGGTGGAGCGGGAGAGCATCCCGCCGATTCCCGACGAGATCGCGGCGCTCATGCGCGAGATCTCAACCGTGGGAAAGCTCGTCGAATAGCCGGATCTTGTCACAAATGCCGAGGCTGCCCGGTCTTAGCTGGTGATCGGACCACATGGGCGCGGGAGTCGGCGGGCCGGCGGGCCGAGCGGTTCGGGGTCCGGCCAATCCTGATCGAGTCGATGCCGACCGCCGGCCAGATCGCCGTGTAGATCCCCTGGAGGAGACATGAGCACCCCGAACAGTGAGAACGAGTTCCTGTACGAGCTCCACGTCGAGATCGAGGAGGAGCTGATCATCGCCGAGGCCGGCCACCCGGAAGAGAAGGTGGGGCAGCCGGTCACCGAGTGGCTGTACGACCCGACGGACGTCGAGCGCGAGAAGATCGCTCTGCGGGGGCTGCGCAACGCGGTCGAGGTGCTGGAGGACGGCTCGCGGCCGGGTGACGACGTTGCCTGAACCGCGGATCGGCACGCTCGGCAGCCTGCGTGAGCACCTGCAGTGGGCGATCGAGCTGGAGCACGCGACGCTGCCGCCGTACCTGACGGCGCTGTACTCGTTGGATCCGGAGCGTAATCCGGTGGCTGTGGAGGTGGTGAGCGGCGTCTTCGTGGAGGAGATGCTGCATCTGGCGCTGGCGGCGAACCTGCTCAACGCCGTCGGCGGCACGCCGCGTCTGGACATGGCGGAGATGTTGCCGCCGCACCCGCGCAAGCTGCCTCACGGTGATCTGGAGGTGTCGCTGGTGCCGTTCGGCGTGGAGGCGCTGGAGATGTTCTTGCGCCTGGAACAGCCTGCACCGCCCGGCGCGCCGCCGGAGGACGACGACTACGAGACGATCGGGCAGTTCTACGCCGCGATCGAGCAGGGATTGCGCTACCTGTGCGAAACGCTCGGTGAGAAGGAGGTGTTCTGCGGCGACCCGGCCCGGCAGGTGAGCGGCGCCCACTTCCGCCACACCGGCGGCAGGCTCATCGCCGTCACCGACCTCGCCTCCGCGCTGGACGCGCTTGAAGAGATCGTCGAGCAGGGAGAGGGTACCGCCCGCGGCGAGGTCTGGGACGGTGACCAGGACGAGGTCGCCCATTACTACCGTTTCATGGAGCTGAAGCTCGGCCGTCGCTACCGGCGCGGGGACACCCCTGAGTCCGGGCCCACCGGTGAAAAGCTCTCGGTGGATCTCACCGGGGTGTTCCCCATGACGCCCGACCCCGCGGACCGCGCCGCGCGGGAGGAGTTCAACCACACCTACTGCGCCATCCTCCATCTGCTGGAGCTGGCCTTCAACGGCAGCCCCAGGATGCTCGCCGTCGCCACCGGCCAGATGTACGCGCTCAAGGCCCAGGCACAGGGGCTGATGCGGCGGGGCGGCCTCACCTTCGAGTACGTCCCGCCTGAGCTGCGCCACTGGAGCGCGGGCGACCACCAGCGGATCGTCGTGCTCCGGGACGGGCCGTACGTCGTGTACGGTCGCGTCCCCCTGCGGCGCAAGCGGAAGATCGTCTCCGCCGAGCAGAAGAACGCGCTCACCTGGAAGACCGGCGAGCCGCTGGAGACCGAGGAAACCTATGCGCTGTGCCGCTGCGGCCGTTCGGGCGCCAAGCCGTTCTGCGACGGGACTCACGCCGTGATCGGTTTTGACGGCACGGAGGCCGCGCCGCTGCGGCCCTACCAGGAGTTGCAGCATGTGCACGACGGCGTCGGCATCTCCGCGCAGCGGGTGGGCGAGCTGTGCGTGCACGCCGCCTTCTGCATCGGCCGGACCAGGCCCATCGCCAAGATGCTCGACGACACCGCGGACAGCGACGTGCGCTCCGACGTCATGGGCCGCATCGATCACTGCCCCTCCGGCTCCTACAGCTATGCCCTCGAACGCGGCGGCGAGACGATCGAGGCCGACCTTCCGCGCGCCGTCTCGGTGCTGGAGGAGGAGGACGGGCTGGCCGGCGCGCTGTGGGTGACCGGTGGAATCCCCGTCACCCGATCGGACGGCCTGCCGCTGGAGACCAGGAACCGGATGACGCTGTGCCGTTGCGGTCACTCCGGCAACAAACCGCTCTGCGACGGCACCCATCGTGAGATCGGCTTTCACGAGTGAACAACCAGAGAGGCAATCCTATGAACCAACCAGTCGTTCTCCTCGTCCACGGCGCCTTCGCCGAGTCGGCCAGCTGGAACCGCGTCATTCAGCGCCTGCGGGGCAACCAGCTCACCACGGTCGCCGTCGCCAACCCACTGCGCGGCGTGGAGGGCGACGCCACCTACCTGCGGGACGTGATCGACGGCATCGGCGGCCCTGTCGTCCTGGTCGGCCATTCCTACGGCGGCATGGTGATCAGCCAGGCGGCGGCGGGCAACCCGGCCGTGCATGCCCTGGTCTACGTCGCCGCCTTCGCCCCCGAGCCCGGCGAGAGCGCGCTGCTGCTGTCGAGCAAGTTCGAGGGCAGCACGCTCGGCCAGGCGCTGCAGGCCTACCCGGTGGCTTCCGGCGGCAACGAGTTCCGCATCGACCCCGCCAAGTTCCATCGCCAGTTCTGTGCGGACCTCGACACCGAGGAGGCCGCGCTGATGGCCGCGACCCAGCGGCCGGTGACCGAGCGCGCCCTGTCCGACGGGCTCGCCGTCGACGAGGCGCCCTGGCGCACCGTCCCGTCCTGGTTCGTCCATGGCGACAATGACCTCAACATCCCGGCCGCCGCACTGCGCTTCATGGCCGAGCGCGCGGACTCGCGCGGCACCCGCGAGATCGCCGGCGCCTCCCACGCGCTCGCGGCCTCCCAGGCCGACGCCGTGACAGCGACCATCCTCGACGCTGCGGACCACGCGCGAGGCTGACGAACCCCTGTTCAGGCCGACGGGCGAATCGATGTGGGGCACATGAACACGGAATCCCTGGAACAGGCGGACGCTCTCGATCGGGCGGCGTCCGCCTTCGTCGAGCTGCGCCCGCGGCTGTTCGGCATCGCCTACCGGATGCTGGGCAGCGCGGCCGAGGCCGAGGACATCGTCCAGGAGGTGTGGCTGCGCTGGCAGGACACCGACCGCGAGACCATCGAGAACCCGTCGGCCTTCCTGGCGCTGGTCACCACCCGGCTGGCCATCAACCTGGCGCGGTCGGCGCGCGTGCGGCGGGAGTCCTACATCGGCCCCTGGCTGCCGGAACCCGTGGACACCAGTCTCGACCCCACTGTCGGCGCCGAACGCGGCGAAGCGCTGGAGCTGGCCTTTCTGCTCCTGCTGGAGAAGCTCAACCCCACCGAGCGCGCCGCTTACGTCCTGCGCGAGGCCTTCGACTACCCCTATCCGCAGATAGCGGAGATCCTGCGGCTCACCCCGGTCAATGTCAGGCAGATCGTGAGCCGTGCCCGCAGGCGCGTGACCGCCGTCCGCCACGAGCCCATCGACAGGCTCCAGCACCGGCGCCTCCTGGAGACGTTCCTCGACGCCGCCCAGACGGGAAATGTCGGCGCCTTGGAGAAGCTCTTCGCCGCCGACGTCGTCAGTTCCTCCGACGGAGACGGCATCAGGGGATCGGCCAAGTTCCCCGTGCTGGGCAACGAGCGGGTGGCCAGGTTCGTGGTCGCGTTCTCGCCGCGGTTCTGGCCGGGCACCGCCATCACGTGGGTCGAGATGAACGGGCTGCCAGGCGTGCTCGTCACCCGGGACGGCAGTGGCGTCGCCCTGCTCGCCATCGAGGCATCCAGGGAGGGGATCCACCACCTGTTGTGGATCCTCAACCCGGCCAAGATCGAGGCTTTCGAGCGGTCTCGCAGCCGCTTTGTCACAACGTAACGGGCTGTCCGGTCTTATCTGCCGGCAATGAAGGAGGCGGCAGACCATGACCGAGGCGGGCGCCGAGTCGCTGGCGGAGATGCTCGACGAACGGCAGCACCTGCTCGAGATCGCTCTGTGCATGTTCGGCTCGGACACCACGGCCGACCACGTCGTCCAGGAGACCTATCGCCGCTGGTACGCCCTCGACCAGGAGGAGCGCGCCGCCATCGCGGTGCCGCGCGCCTGGCTGACGCGGACAGCGGGAAGCATCTGCCTGGAGCTCCTCGCCGACCCCGACCCCGGCCCCGACCCCGGCCACGTGCCCGGCGGACGGGTGACCCGGGCCCAGCCCGTGCCGTACCCGGCCTCGCGCCAGGCCGAGTACGGCCCGGAGACGCTCGCCAGGCACGAGCGGGTGGCCCGCGGGTTCGCCGCGGCCTGCCAGGCGGGCGACGCCGAGGCGCTGCGGGAGGTCCTGGCGGCCGACGCGATCGTCGTCAGCGATGGCGGCGGCAAGGTGCGCGTCGCCGTACGGCCGACTTACGGTGCGGACGCGGTCGCGCGGGTCGTCACGGCGCTGCTGATCGACCAGCCAGGAACCGAGCCGGCCATCGGGTCGGTGAACGGCAGGACGGGGCTCGTGCTGCGACGGGCGGGCAAGGCCGTGGCGGTGGTCAGCGTGAGCGTGGCCGGAGCCGAGGTCACGGCGGTATGGATCATCCTGAACCCCGACAAACTCCAGCGTTGGCACTGAAGGGCATACCGGCGGCAGCTCCTCCCACGGGCGGCCCAGTGGCCACGCGGCCCGCCGTTTTTGGAGATGCAGATCATCAGGCTCGTCGCCGGCGGCGCCACCACCGAGCAGGTCGCTGATCGGCTTCACCTGTCACCGCACACGGTCAGCACGCACCTCTGGCACGCCTTCACCAAGCTCGGGATCGGCTCGCGCGTCGAGCTCACCAGGCTCCTCCTCGAACACGAGGCCACCTGTCACAACCGAGAGGGCTGCCTTGTCTTAGCTGACGACAGGGGCGCACCACAGCGCCCAGAGAGCCAGAAGGGTGCCAGCAATGAAAATCGTGGTGATCGGCGGGACCGGGCTCATCGGGTCGAAGCTGGTGAAGAAGCTGGGCGGGCATGGCCACGAGGCCGTGGCCGCGTCGCCGAACACCGGCGTCAACACGCTGACCGGGGAGGGCCTGGCCGAGGTGTTGAAGGGCGCCGAGGTCGTGATCGACGTGTCGAACTCGCCCTCGTTCGAGCGCGAGGCCGTCATGAAGTTCTTCCAGACCTCCACCGGCAACCTGCTGGCGGCCGAGGCGGCCGCGGGGGTGGGCCATCACGTGGCGGTGTCGATCGTGGGGACCGAGCGGATGCCGGAGAACGGCTACTTCGCGGCGAAGATCGCCCAGGAGAAGCTGATCGAGAAGTCGGCCATCCCGTTCTCGCTGGTGCACTCCACCCAGTTCTTCGAGTTCGCTCGCGGCATCGCCGACGAGGGCACGGTCGACGGCAAGGTGCACATCGCGCCGGTGCTGTTCCAGCCGATCGCGGGCGACGACGTGGCCCAGGCCGTCGGCAGGACCGCGGTGGGGACGCCGCTGAACGGCCGGATCGAGATCGCCGGACCGACCCAGTACAAGATGGACGAGTTCTTCCGCAAGGCGCTGGCCGCCTGGGGCGACACCCGCGAGGTCGTCGTCGACCCGCAGGCGCGCTACTTCGGCAGCGTGCTCGGTGAGCGGTCGCTGGTGCCCGCTGACGGTGCGCAACTCGGCACCATCACTTACAAAGACTGGCTCGACCAGTCCAACGCGAAGTAGGGCGGGGCGATGGACAAGCCGCGATCGACCGCGTGGCAGACGGCGTTGACCGTGCTGCAGGAGGCGCAGCCTCCGTTCATCCCTGAGGGCGCGCACGCGATGACCGTGGTCATCGAGTACCCGCCCGGAGACCCTGGCGCGCCGCCGCACCGCCACCCGGGTCCCGCCTTCGGCGTCGTTCTCGAGGGCGAGATGCTGATGGAGCTGGAGGGAGAGCCGGAGCGGGTGATCCGCGCCGGCGAGGCGTTCTGGGAGCCGGGTGGTGACGTCATCCACTACCAGGACGGCAACAATCGCGACGATGTCCCGGTACGGTTCACGGTCACCATGCTGTGCGAGCCGGGCAAGCCGATGTTCACGCTGGTGGAAGAGGCCGAGCTGGCCCAGCGCAAGGACCGCCGCGCGCCACGCCCGTCCTGAACCCCGGCGAAGTATCCGCAGTGTGACGGCACCGGCTGCCGTCGTCTCTGCCTGATCCCAGGATCGAACCAGGCCGCCGGCCCACCGGTCGGCGGCCCGATCCGCCATGCCGACAACCCGAGGTATGACACGAATGAACCACGAACGACCGGTTCGGATCGGCACGCTCGGCAGCCTGCGTGAGCACCTGCAGTGGGCGATCGAGCTGGAGCACGCGACGCTGCCGCCGTACCTGACGGCGCTGTACTCGTTGGATCCGGAGCGTAATCCGGTGGCTGTGGAGGTGGTGAGCGGCGTCTTCGTGGAGGAGATGCTGCATCTGGCGCTGGCGGCGAACCTGCTCAACGCCGTCGGCGGCACGCCGCGTCTGGACATGGCGGAGATGTTGCCGCCGCACCCGCGCAAGCTGCCTCACGGTGATCTGGAGGTGTCGCTGGTGCCGTTCGGCGTGGAGGCGCTGGAGATGTTCTTGCGCCTGGAACAGCCTGCACCGCCCGGCGCGCCGCCGGAGGACGACGACTACGAGACGATCGGGCAGTTCTACGCCGCGATCGAGCAGGGATTGCGCTACCTGTGCGAAACGCTCGGTGAGAAGGAGGTGTTCTGCGGCGACCCGGCCCGGCAGGTGAGCGGCGCCCACTTCCGCCACACCGGCGGATCGCTGTTCGCCGTCGAGGATCTGGAGTCCGCGCTCGGCGCGCTGAAGGAGATCGTCGAGCAGGGGGAAGGCAATGCCCGCGGCGAGGTCTGGGACGGTGACCGGGACGTCCTCCACCCCGAGCGGAAAGAGGTCGCCCACTACTATCGCTTTCAGGAGCTCAAGCTCGGCCGCCGTTACCAGCGGGGCGACACCCCGAAGACCGGCCCGACCGGGGAGAAGGTCGGCGTCGACCCGGACGGCGTGCTACCGATGACACCCAACCCGCGGCCCGCCGAGCCGGGCAGTGCCGTACGGGCGGCGCAGGATCTGTTCGACACCACCTACAGCACCCTGCTGAACCTGCTGGAACAGGCATTCAACGGCGACCCGAAGCGGCTCACGGACGCCACCCGCACCATGTTCACGCTCAGGGCCCAGGCGCAGGCCCTGATGGCGTTGCCCGGTGGCGCCGGTCCCACCTTCGCCTACGTGCCTCGCGAAGCACGTAACTGCTCCGTAGCGAAAGAAGGCGCGGCATGAACGGGCACACCCTCGAGCCCGCCGCGTGGGAACCGGCGCGGGTCATCTCGAACCGGTGGGGGAGCGGGGTCAGGCGGCCAGGGTGAACTTCCCGCGTGAAGCGAACCGCTTGTCGTAGTGATTCTGCATCGCTGCGAACTTCGTCCAGTCGTTGGTCTCGGCGATGTGCTGGGCCTTGGCGAACTGCCAGGCGCTCATGCTGGAGGCGCCCAGATAGCGGGCCTTGCCGGCGCCGCCCTTCTTCGAACCCGGGCCGACGGGGAAGAAGACCTTGGTGGCCAGCACGTAGTCGTCCCGGTCGGTGAAGATCTTCGACAACGGGCGGCCGGTGACCTCCTCGCTGCTGCCCCGCGAGTAGACGTCGGCGGTGTCGTCCGGCTCGGCGGCCGCGACCGATCGTGGGTTCGTCGGCTGCGCCAGGTTCGGGTCGGACCAGTCCGGGCCTGGGGCCGGTGCTCTGAGGGTGTCGCAGAAGGGCGGAACCCGCCAAAGCATTTACATAAACTATGAATATAAAACTGTTATGCTTCGAGCATGAGTCGTCAAGACACCGCTCCTGGCGCGTCCGCCGCCATCGGGGCGGCCCTCTACGGCCTGGCCACCAGGGCCGCGAGACGCCTTCCCCGGGACATGAGCCTGACGTCCGCCGCCACCCTGGCCACCCTGGACCGGACCGGCCCGCGGCGCATCACCGATCTGGCCGCGGTCGAGGGCGTCACCCAGCCCGCGATGACCGCCCTGATCCGGGTGATGGAGGAGTCCGGCCTGGTCGAGCGGCGGGGCGACGCGTCCGACAAGCGGGTCACGCTGGTGTGCCTGACCGAGGCCGGCGCCTCCTACGTCCGGACGCGGCGCCAGGCGGGCGTCCACGCGTTCGAGCGGTTGATCGGCGAGCTCACCGGCGACGAGGTCGAGGCGCTGGTGGCGGCCCTTCCGGCGCTGAAGCATCTGGCGGAGCTCGAAAGCCAGGACCGCGAAGGGCCGAAGCAGTGACCGGGCAGCCGGTCGGCGGGGCCGCGGCGAAGGTGTTCCCGGTGGCGCGTTCCGAGACGCGGCTGCTGGTCCCCGCCCTGATGTTCATCGCTCTGGTCGTGGCGGCGGTCGCCAGCCTCGGGACGCCGCTCATCACCAGCGTGGCGACCTCGTTCCACGTCTCGCTCGGCAGCGCGCAGTGGACGCTGACCGTCGCGCTGCTCAGCGGCGCCGTCGCCACGCCGGTCCTGGGCCGGCTCGGAGCCGGCCCGCACCGGCGGGCCGCGATCCTCGCCACGCTGGCGGTCGTCGTCGCCGGCAGTGCGCTCACCGTGCTGCCGCTGCCGTTCGCGTGGCTGCTGGCCGGCAGGGCGGCCCAGGGCGTCGGGCTCGGTCTGACGGCGCTGATGATGGGCGTGGCCCGGGACCACCTCCCCGAGGAGCGCAGCGCGGCCGTGATCGCCCTGATCTCGGTGGTATCGATCATCGGGGCCGGCGTCGGCTACCCGCTGGCCGCACTGCTCGCCGAGCTCGGCGGGGTACGGGCCGCCTACGGCCTCGGCCTGGTCGTCACCGCCGCCGCCCTCCTGACCGCGTGGCGCTCCATGCCCGAAGCCCCCGAAGGCCGCTCCGCCCGCGTGGACGTGGCAGGCGCGGTCGTCCTGGCCGCTGCGCTGCTCCTGGTGCTGTTCCTCGCCGGCGAACGGAATCTGTGGAGCCGGCACCTCGCCGTGGCGACGGGCCTCGCCGTCGTCGCGGTGGTGCTGCTCTGCGTCTGGGCCGTCATCGAGCTGCGCAGCACGACGCCCCTGGTCGATGTGCGGGCGGTGCGGCACCCGGCGGTCGCCGGGGCGAACCTCGCCATGTTCGTCGGCGGGATCGGCATGTACCTCCTGCTCACGCTCATCACCCGGTACGCGCAGACGCCGCACGGCGCCGGCTACGGCTTCGGGCTGACGACCTTCGTCGCCGGGCTGGTCCTCATCCCGTTCTCGGTGCTGGGGTTCGTCGCCGGCAAGCTCACGCCGCGAGTCCGGACGCGGATCGCCGACCCCCTGCTCCTGGCCGGCAGCGCAGTCGTGGTCGGCGGCGGGTTCGCCCTGTTCGCGGCGGCCCGGTCGGACCTGGCCGAACTGTTCGCGGCGATGGGCGTGCTCGGCTTCGGGGTCGGCGGCTTCTCGGCCGCGATGCCCGGCGTCATCCTGGCCGTCACCCCCAAGAGCGAGACGTCGAGCGCCATGAGCTTCAACTACGTCGTCCGCAGCGTCGGGTACTCCCTGGGCAGCGCCGTCGGCGGCCTGATCCTCGCCGCGGGCACCGGCCCCGGCCACCTCTTCCCCGACGACGGCGCCTACACCACCGCGGCGCTGGTCGGCATCGGCGCCATGGCGATCACGACGCTGACAAGCCTCGCTCTCGCCCGCCGGCGCTCGTCCGAGACCAACCCGTAAGCCAGATGCACTCGTCGGTGAGCGCGAGGAAGTGCAGGCCGTGGCGCTTGTGCTTCCCCGAATGGTTCTTGCGGTCGTCCTTGCCGCTGCGGTGGCGGGTGGGGATGAGAGTGCCGTCGATCAGCACGGCCTCCCCGCCGCGTCCGGCGACCTTGACCAGGGCGCGGTCCAGGCGCGGTGGAGTCGCATCGGCAGGACCGGGCGTCAGAACGACCGGGGAGTCTGCCTGAAACTTACAGCGGCGTCCGTCGCGGACCAGCGGTTCGAGCACGTCGTCTCCCTTTTCCGTTGACGCGCTCCCGCCTCCTTCTTAGCGTGAGGCCCTCCGCCGCGTTCGTTTGTTAGCGCTAACAATAAGGCGCAGGCGAAAGTCCGGCCCGGCGGTTCAGGTCTAGTGATGGGACGTTCCATGACACTGAGCATCGCGTCCGATGGTCACTCATCAGGGTCATCGCGGAGCAACCGGTCGTTGCGCCGGTTGCTGGTCGCCCTCGTGGTGACCGCGCTCACCGCAGTGGCGGCCCTCGTCCCCGCGTCGTCGGCCAAGGCCGCCACCAACCAGTTCCGAGGCATGAACTGGGCCGTGCTGGGTGACAACTTCAGCACCGGCGCGCTCGTCGTGCAGGGCCTGAGCAAGTCCGACAGCAACGCGACGGTACGGGCCAAGGCCAACGCCCTCTACGACAACATGGAATACGTCATGGGGGTCAACACCGTCCGGTTGCCCATCAACACCCACACCGTGGCCGACACGACCTGGTGGAACTCCTACCGCGGCGCCATCGACGCCGCCGCCGACCGTGGATTCAAGGTCATCCTGGCCTACTGGGAGGACGGCGCGGCCTCCGGCGGCAGGATCACGAACCTCGCCGCGTGGAACGCGATGTGGTCCAGCGTGATCAACACCTACGGCTCGAACGGCAACGTCTACTTCGAGCCGATGAACGAGCCGCACGGCTACACCTCGGCGGAATGGCGCAACGTAGCGGCGAACTGGCTCGGCTCCCACCCCTCGGCGGTGCCCGGCCGGGTGCTCATCGGCGGCACCGGCTTCAGCCAGGACCTGCGGGACATCTGCAACGACAGCCGCTTCAACTCGACGCTGCTGTCCTTCCACTACTACGCCTTCTTCTACGGCGCGATGACCTACGACGCCTTCCGGAGCCACATTCAGACGCGTCTGGGCGACTGCGCCTCCCGCGCGGTCGCGACCGAGTTCGGCGCGCCGATGGCCACCGGCCTCAACTACGGCGACGCGAACAGCACCGACAACTTCGTGCGCTACCTCCGCGCCGTGGCCCAGGTCATGCGGGACAACCAGATGGGCGGCACCTACTGGCCCGCCCTCGGCGGCAAGGTAACCGCAGGTCTCGGCTACGACCACTACTCGATGTACGCTCTGGGCGGCAGCGGCACCAACCTCACCCTGGCCATCCGCAACCAGTCCGGCGCCGACCGGGTCCGTTACGGCTGGGGCGACACCGTCCGCGACTCCACCCCTTCGCCGCAGCCGGAGACGTTCTACCGGATCGACGCGCGCCACAGCGGCAAGGCCATGGACGTCCAGCAGGCGAGCACCGACAACGGTGCGCGCGTCGACCAGTACACCTACGGCGGCAACCCATGGCAGCAGTGGCGGTTCCAGGACGCCGGCAGCGGCTACTGGCGCATCGTCAGCCGCCACAGCGGGAAGTGTCTCGATGTGGTGGGCGCTTCGACCGCCGACGGCGCCGAGCTCATCCAGTACACCTGTGGCACCGGCGCCAACCAGCAGTTCCAGATGGTCGCAGGCGGCGGCTACTTCCAGCTCCAGGCACGACACAGCGGCAAATGCGTGGACGTACCGTCCGCGTCGACCGCGGACGGTGTGATCCTCAAGCAGTATCCGTGCAACGGCGGCACCAACCAGCAGTGGTCGCGCACGGCCGTCTGACGGTCGTCTCGATCGGGTGAGGAGAGTCCTCGCCGGGTCGGCTCTTCCGTGACGGCCGTCATGTCTTCGGCGGACGCCGGCACCCCGGGCGGAGAACGCTGGGGTGCCGGCGCCCGCGGGCACGACGTTCAGGCGATCGTCACGTCACAGCTCGGACGCGTAGATCCGCGTCGTCCGGCCCTGGTACGTCGCCTCACGTTCAAGGGCCAGCCCGATCTTCTCGGCGACGCGCTGCGAAGGAACGTTGTCCGGGTTGATGATCGCGATGAGCCGGTCGAGCCCGAGGACGTCCCGGGCGTGGTCGCGGCATGCCGTCGCCGCCTCGGTCGCGTAGCCGTTGCCGTGGAGTTCCGCCCGCAGGAGGTACCCGATCTCGGTGTGGACCGTACCTTCGACGTTCTGCAGGGTCAGGCCGCAGTTCCCGGCGAACTCGCCGTTGCTTCGGAGCGTGACCAGCCAGAGGCCGTGACCGTGTTCCCGGTAACCGCGCTGGTTCCACTCGATCCAGCGCAGGGCCTCGTCCCGGCTCATCGGCTGCGGATAGTGGCGCATGACCTCGTCGTCGCCCAGGAGCGCGGCCATGTCGTCCAGATCGGCGGCGGTCATCTCCCGGAAGGCCAGACGCCGCGTCGGCCCGGGAATTCGACGGTCCAAGCTCTCACGACTCCTTCTGAGCGGTCCAACCGGCGGGCCGGTCGCATGCCCGCCGACGCGGGGGATACGGGGATCAAAGGATCCTACTGCCGGCGTCGCGTTCGGACGGGAGCCGCCGTACCAGGAGATAGGTCCGGTGGCTGGGGTGCTCGTGTCCGGGGTGTGGCGCCCGGTCGAGCCGTGCGGTGAGGGTGAGGCCCGCCTGGGCGAGGGCCGCCGTCTCGGCGACCGGGTCGAGGAACCGGAAGGTGAGATCGACGGGGTGGTCCCACCATTCGGTGAGGTGGCTGGCCTGTCCGGGACGGGTGTCGTCGTCGCCGGTGTGGAAGGCGAGGAGCGCATGGCCCGCGGGGCGCAGCACCCGGGCGAACTCCGTGTAGGCGGCGGCCCGTTCGGACGGGCTCAGGTGGATCACGGCGTACCAGCACAGGATGCCGCTCACCGACCGCGAGCGGATCGGCAGCGCGGTCATGTCCGCCGCGGCGAACGGCAGGGCGGTGGCGCGGTGCGCGACGGCGCACATGGCGGGCGACAGGTCGGCTCCGAAGGTACGGGCTCCACGGCGGGCCAGGTGGGCCGTCGCCTGGCCCGGACCGCAGCCGACATCCACGACCGGCCCGTCCGAGGTCAGTTCGGCGAAGGCGTCCAGCAGGGCGCGGTCGAGGGGCTTGCCCTCGAGCTCGTCGCCGATCTCGGCGGCGTACCGTTCGGCCACCGTGTCGTAGCTGCGGCGTGTCACGGCGGACGCCGCCGCACGGGGGCGCGGTGCCGTCATGCCCGGCTCCGGCCGGGCCGTACGGGCGCCTCGGCCCCGATCGGAGCGGACCCGGCGGCGGGTGAGCCGACATCTCCGGAGCCGACGCCGTCGGAACCCACACTGCCGGAACCCACATCGCCGGAGCCGACGCCGCCGGAACCCGCACTGTCAGAGCCGGTGCCGCCGGCACCGGCACTCAGCCGGCTCCGGGCCAGGTCCCGCGCCGCCTGCGCCGGGGTGCGGCCATGGCGCTCGGCGGTGTCCAGCAGGTCGCCGACGGTGTCCTCGATGGCGTCGACCCGCGCGCGGGCCTCCTCCGCGCCGACCTGGTGGAGTTCGGTGCTGACGGCGTTGATGACCCCGCCCGCGCCGGCGACGAAGTCCGGCACCCAGATGATGCCCCGCCGGTGCAGCAGTTCGGCGACATCCGGCGTGGCGAGCTGGTTGTTCGCCGGTCCCACCACGGCACGGCAGCGGAGTTCGGTCGCGGTCCGCCCGGTCAGGACGGAACCGAGGGCCGCGGGGACCAGTATGTCCACGTCCGCGGAGAGGATGTCGTCGGGAGCCCGCCAGGCGGCCCCGAGTTCGTCACCGAGTCTCCGCTTGTCCGGGTCGATGTCGGTCACCGTCAGGACCGCTCCCTCGGCGGCCAGCAGACGCGCGAGGCCGGCGCCGACACGGCCCAGGCCGACGACGGCGACGCTGCGGCCGTTCAGTTCCGGGGAGCCGTACAGCCGTCGGCTGACGGCCCGTAGCGCGGCGAGCGCCCCCAGCGCGGTGTGCGGTGACGAATCGCCGCTGCCGCCCAGGTGAGCCGGACGGCAGAACACGTGCGGGGTGGTCTGCCCGATCACCGCCATGTCGTCGGGGCCGGTCCCGACGTCCGGGCCGGTGGCGTACACGCCGCCCAGCGAGTCGATGACGTCCGCCACGTCGCGCAGCACGTCGCGGCGCTCGCCGTCCCCGAGTTCCCGTCTCTCCGGCAGGGCCACGACGGTCTTTCCGCCGCCGCAGGGCAGCCCGGCCACGGCGAACTTCGATGTCATCGCCGCCGACAGGCGAAGGGCGTCGGTCAGGCCGTCCCGCCAGTCGGGGTAGTGCCAGAGGCGGAGGCCGCCGGCCGCCGGGCCGAGCGTCGTCGAGTGGACGGCCACGATCACCGGCAGCCGGGAGCGCCGGCCGGTGCGGATCGCGACCTGCTCATGATCGAACATGGGTTCATCAGTCCTTCGTTCGCCGTGTTGGATGGCACCATGCTGGACGAATGACTCCCGTTCCGGGAGATTGATCGAACGTTTGGCTGAAATAAACTACGGTGGCCGACCATGGATGAACTTGATTCGGAGATCGTACGGCTTCTCCAGACAGATGCGCGGCAGTCCAACCGCGAACTCGCCCGGCAGTTGGGCATCGCCCCCTCGACCTGCCTGGAGCGGGTCCGGGCGCTCCACCGCCAGGGCGTCATCCGCGGCTACCACGCCGACATCGATCTCGTCGCCCTCAACCGCGGCGTTCAGGCGCTCGTCTCGGTTCAGGTGCGCCCCCTCAGCCGTGCCGTCATCGACGCCTTCAAGGATTTCGCCAGCGGCCTGCCGGAAGTCCTCCACACCTTCGTGCTCTCCGGAGGCGACGACTTCCTGCTGCACGTCGCCGTACAGGACCTCGACCACCTGCACGCCTTCCTCATGGACCGGCTCAGCAAGCGCGGCGAGATCATCGGCTTCCGCACCTCGGTCATCTTCCGGCAGGTGAGCAACAGCGCCCCCTCACGGCTTCCCGTGTCCGGCTAGGGACGGCTCCTCCGGCTGACGGCCCGGTCGATACTTAGCCCTTGCGCTAACCATGGCGCCCTGCAATGCTTAGCCGCATGGCACAGTATTCGGCGCAGCTGGACGGCGTGTTCATCGCCCTCGCCGACCCGACCCGGCGCGCCGTCGTCCGGCGCCTCGGCCGCGGGCCCACGAGCGTCGGCGACCTCGCCCGCGAGTTCCCCATGACCCTTCCCTCGTTCATGAAGCACGTGCGGACCCTCGAGTCGAACGGGCTCATCCGCACGGTCAAGTCGGGCCGGGTGCGCACCTGCATGCTCAACCGGGAACGGCTCGCCCTCCTGGACGACTGGCTCGCGGAGCAGCGCCGGATCTGGGAGCTGCGCACCGACCGCCTCGAACAGTTCGTCACCGATCCCGAGGAGAACACCCAGTGAACCCCGACCTCGACCTCGCCCTGGAGCGGGTCATCCGCGCCCCACGCGCCACCGTATGGGCCGCCTGGACCGACCCGTCCCGGCTTGAGCGGTGGTGGGTGCCGGCTCCGTCCCGCTGCCGCGTGGACCGCCTGGACCTGTGGCCCGGAGGCGCGTTCGTGACGCGGATGAGCGACGACGGGTCGGAGTTCGTCCCGCATCTGGACGCGTGTTTCCTCGCCGTCGACGAACTCGAGCGGCTCGTGTTCACCACCGCCATCGACAGCAGCTGGCGTCCCGCGAACGCCGGCCCGATCACGATGACCGCCACGATCACGCTGGCCGACCACCCGGACGGCACGGACTACCGGGCGATCGTCCGGCACGGCGATCCGGAGACCCGCGCCCATCACGAGAAGGCCGGCTTCGCCGAGGGCTGGGGTACGGTCGCCGGCCAACTGGCCGCCTTCACCGAAGGGACGGCCGCGCGATGAAGATCACCATCACCCGGTTCGTCACACTCGACGGCGTCAGCCAGGGGCCGGGCTCGCCGGACGAGGACACCACCGACGGGTTCGCCCGCGGCGGCTGGCTCGTGCCCCACATCGACGCGGCGTTCGTCCGGCGCACCTCCGACTGGCTCGACCTCGCCGACGGCCTGCTGCTCGGCCGGCGCACCTACGAGGCGTTCGCCCGCGACTGGCCGGAGATCACAGACCCGGCCGACCCCTTCACCGGGCGGATGAACACGCTGCCCAAGTACGTCGTGTCGAACACCCTCACCGAGTGCACCTGGCACCCCGCGACCGTGCTCAGGGGCGACCCGGTCCGGGCCGTCGCCGAGTTGAAGGCGCGTCCGGGGCGAGAGCTCCAGATCCACGGCAGTGCCCGCCTGGGCGACGCGCTGCTGTCGGCGGGCCTGATCGACACGCTCCGCCTCGTGGTCGCGCCCACGGTGCTCTGGACCGGACGGCGCTTCTCGGCCGGGCCGGGCGCCGCGTCCGGTCTCCGCCTGGTCCGCCACGACGCCACGCCCGCCGGTCTGCTGTTCCTCGAATACGCGACCACGGGAGAAGCGCCACGGGGCGAGTACGAGGGGGTCGCCGCCTTCGTCTGACGGAACGCCGGGGCCCGGGTGGCCCGGAGGCGCCGGCCGACATGACAGGCTCCGGTCGCCGGCGCCGCGGCGGATGAGGAGGAAGGCCCTCCGCCTAGCCGATGTCGACCACCCGCGCCCACGAGGGCGGCCTGTCCGGCACGTGGACGGGATCGCTCTCGTCCGACGGCCCGACCCGGGAGAACAGCCCCACCACCATGCGGCACGCGGGCCGTTCCCGCGGCCACGGGGTCTGTCCGTCGGTCAGGACCACGACGACGTCCGGCCGCGGGCTCGTCCGCAGCGCCCTGGCGATGCCCGCACGCAGGTCCGTGCCGCCGCCGCCCACCAGCGTCATCCCCTCCGCCCGGCACAGCGGCCGCACGACCCGGGCCGCCGCGTCGCAGGACAGCACGCCGACCAGGTCGCGCCGGCCGCCCACGGCGCGGACGATCGCGGAGACCTCCAGCAACGCGCTCCCCAGTTCGGCGTCGCTGACCGACCCGGAGGTGTCGATGACCACGCCGACCCGCGGCGGCCTGCGCCGCAGGCTCGGCAGGACGACGCCGGGCAGGCCGGCCGAGCGCCGCGACGGCCTGCCGTAGGTGTGGTCCTCACCCACGCCGGGTCCCGACACCGCCGAGCGGATGGCCGTGCCGAGCAGTTCCCGCCACGGCTGCGGCGGGTGGAACGCCTCCTCCGCCCACCGCCGCCACCCCTTCGGCGCGTTCCCCGGACGGGCGTTGATGCCCTGCGCCACCCGGAACCGGACCGCCTCCCGCTCGTGGTCGCGGAGCCCGTCCGCGCCCTCCGGCCCGAGGTCCCACTCCCGGTCGAGTCCGTCGGCGCCGCTGCCGCAGTCCAGCCAGACCAGACCCTGCGTGTACGGCCCGAGCCGGAACATGCGCAGGTAGTCCTCCATGAGCTCGCCTTCGGGCAGCCCCAGCGTCTTCGGCCGGACGGCGTCCTCGGGCCAGGCCAGGCCGTCGCCGTACACGTCGTCGTTGATCTCCATGTCGGCGGCGATGTTCATCCGCAGCCGCTCTCCCCGCCCCGTCAGCTCCCGTCGCCGGGCGACCCGGTCGCTGCGGCCGTGGTGGTCGCGCAGCAGGTGGGAGACCTCGTGCACCCACACGCTCGCGAGCTCCTCGACGGGGGTCCGCGCGACGAACGCCGGGGAGACGTAACACCGCCAGTGCCGGTCCACGGCCATCGTGGGCACCGACCGCGACTCCACCGGACGCAGCGCGAACAGCGCCGTCGCCAGATAGGGCCGGGCCCTCGCGGCGTACAACCGGGCGGTGAAGAGCTTCTCGAGGTCCATCAGCCCGCCACCCGCGCCGCGACCTCGTCCGCCTTCCTGCCCAGGGAGACCACCCCGGCGAGCCTCTCGATCGCGGCCGGGACCTCCCAGTCCGCGCGGCGCAGCGCGGCGAGCGTGGATGCGGGCACGACCACCAGGTCCGGGGCGCCGGTCTCCACCGCCCGCACCAGCAGCGCCCACGCGGCGTCCCACCGCTCCTTGTCCGGCCGCTTCCGCACGGCCGCTACCACACCGTCGAGTACGGCCTGGCGCAGGTCGCCCCGCCGGGGCAGCTCGGCCGCCGCCGGGTCGGCCAGCAGCGTCTCGGGGTCGGGAAGGTCCATCCGATCCATGGCGGCGAGCAGCTCCAGTCCGGGCCCGTCTCCCACCGTGCCCCTGACCAGCATGGACAGCACGTCCTTGGACGCGTCGGCCGCGGTGGCGAAGGCGGTCAGGAACAACGCCATCTCCCAGCTGCGAGGCGAGGGCCACGGGCCGCCCCGGTGCGCCTCGTTGCCCGGCAGCCGGTGCACGAGGTCGGGACGCGCGGTGAGGAGCCCGCACACCGCGCGCCGGGCGAACGCCACCGCCCCGGGCAGCCGCTCCGGGTCGAGCCACGGCAGGCTCGCGCGCGGCCAGGTCCCGCCGAGGCCGCGTACGACGACGTCGTGGTCGTGACGCCACTGCAGGTGGACGAACCGGTTGGCGAGCGGCGGGCTCAGCTCCCAGCCGTCGGCGGCGGAGGAACGCGGGTTGGCGGCCGCCACGATCCGGACACCCGCCGGGAGCCGCAGGGCCCCGACCCGCCGTTCCAGGACCAGGCGGAGCAGGGCGGCCTGTACGGCGGGCGGCGCCGTGGACAGCTCGTCCAGGAAGAGCAGGCCCCGGCCGGCGTGAGCCAGACGCACGGCCCAGTCCGGCGGCGCCATCGGGACGCCCTGCACGGCGGGGTCGTCACCGACCACCGGCAGGCCGGAGAAGTCGGACGGCTCGTGCACGCTGGCGATCACCGTGGTGAGCGGCAGGCCGAGCGTCTCGGCGAGTTGCTGCAGCGCCGCGGTCTTGCCGATCCCCGGTTCCCCCCACAGCAGGACGGGCAGGTCGGCCGCCACCGCCAGGGTCAGGGCGTCCAGCTGCGTGTCGGCACGCGGCTCCGTGGTGGTGTCGTGGAGCAGGGACAGCAGGTCGCCGGCGACGTCGAGGCGCGAGGCGTGAACAGAAGAAAGCATGATGAATCACCTTTGAGGTCTGAGAAACGAGATCTGGAAACGGGGTCTGAGAAACGGAGGCTGAGAAACGAGGTCCCGGAAAGGAGGTCCCGGAAAGGAGGTCCGGGAAGGTGTCAGCGGAACGTGGCGTGGCGCGGGCGCGCACGGCCCTTGTGGGAGTGGCGGTCCGGTCGCCCGGCCGGTCCCGGCCCCGGTTCGAGCCCGGCGCGGAACAGCCCGTGGTCGATCCGCCGCCGCGCCGCCTCCTCCAGCACGTCGCGCAGCGCGCCCTCGGGCAGCCGCGCACCGGGTCCGAGGAGACCGTCGACGGTGGCCTGAGCTCCGGCGGCGTCGCCGTGCTCCAGCCGCGCGCGGACGTCGAGGAGGCACTCCGGGGAGCGGTGGGCCTCCTCGATCAGCCGCAGACAGGGCAGCGGGGTGCCGGTCAGCTCGGCCAGCAGCCTCTCGCGCCGGATCTCGGCCGCGTCGTGGTCCAGGGCGACCAGGACGCCGTCCACGAGCGCGATCCGGTGCCGGGCGCCACGGCACTCGACCGTCCGCGGCCCGTTCCGGTCGCGGTGACCGGGCGGCGCGGCGTCCGGTGAACGGCCGGGTACGAGCGCCGCCGCGACGAGCGGGTGCAGCCCGCCGGCCCCGATCAGCCCGGCACGCAGCAACGCCAGGTCGGGCAGCACCCAGGTCGCCGCGTCGGGCAGGATCGGCGGCGCTGGTCCTTCGCCGCCGTCCCGGGACGCGTCCACGTCGAGGAGCACCTGACGCCGCCCGCCGACCCGGACGGCGACCGTACCCCCGTCCCACCCTTTGGCGCGGAGCAGCAGCCGGGCCTCGTCCGGCCACCGGTCGACGGCCCAGCCCCGCGAGTGCGGCGCCGTCTCGGAACGGATGCGCAGCTCACCGGCCCGGCGCGCGTCCCACAGGTGGCGATGCAGGTCGAGACGGAAGCGTCGATTCGGACGGGGGTGGGGATGCGGATGAGGTCCGGGCCGGGAACCGTCCCAGAGCGCCAGGCTGATCCGCTGTCCGGCGTCCGCCCAGGCCGGCGGGGTCCTGGCCACGAGGTGAAGCGTGTCGTCCCCGTTGTGGTACCGGGCCAGCGAGACGGTCAGGCCCGGACGCAACAGGCCGTCGGGGGCGATCCTCGGCATGTGCCAGCGCAGCAGGTCGGGTGCCAGGTGGCGGAGGTCGGTCCGGAGACGGGCGGCCGGTTCCCGGCCGTGGAGGCGCGCCGTACGGCGCAGGTCGAGATCGACGTCCACGTGCGCCGCGGCGCACGCCGCCGCCCAGTCGCCGACGCTGCGGCGGGCGGTCGCCGACTCGATCATGGGGGGCGGCACGGCGAACTCGCGCACGCGCAGCCAGAGGGGAAGGCGGGGATCCTCGTTCGAGGTCGAGTGCGGCATCAGCACTCACCTTGCGCGAACGGGGCCCCCAATCTGATGTATGAGGTGGTCATCGTGATCAGCGTAGCGTCTTCCGGCCCGCGCGAGAAGAGCGCCTGCGGGGCGCGCGGACGCCCTGTGCCCGCCTTCCGGGAAGGACGTCCCGGGAAGGACGTCGCGCGTAGGCTGGCCGTATGACGTCTGCCTTCGAGGTGCATGTGACGGCCGGCACGCGCGAGGAGGCGGAGAGGATCTGCGCCGCCGCGGTGAACGACCGCGTCGCGGCGTGCGCGCAGATCATCGGGCCGATCACCTCCCTCTACCGGTGGGAGGGGAGAGTGGAGCTGAGCGAGGAGTTCCTGATCCTTCTGAAGACCGGCGGTGACCGTCTGGACGAGCTCGTCTCCCTCGTCAAGGGCGCGCACTCCTACGAGACACCGGAGATCGTCGCCGTCCCCATCGAAGGCGGGCTGCCGGACTACCTGAACTGGATCGCGAGAGAGACGGCGGATCGACCCCAGGTGTATTGACCACGAGCGTTGTCGACGGTGGCCGGGGTGGTTCTGTCCTTTGCCTCCGGCTGTGGCCCGGCTCTCGTGCGGTCAGCCGGCGGAGACGGCCTCAGCGGGGTCTGTCTCGTCCGCGACCGCGTAGGGGGTGTCCTTAGGGCCGCGGAAGGCGATGCAGACGAGTAGGGCGACGCCGAGTGCGGTGCCGAATTCGCGGGTGACGTAGTTGAGGGCGGAAGCGGCGCCCTGCTTCTCGCGTGGCAGGGAGGCCGTGATGGCCTCCGTGGACGGGGTCGTCGACAGGCCCATGCCGACGCCCATGGCGAGCAGACCGGGCAGGACGGAGAGGTGGCCGCCGCTGACGGAGACGAACAGGGCCATGAGCGCCATGCCGACGCCGGCCAGTCCGCCCGGCGCCGCGCCGTGTATCAGAGGGCGGGAGTTTCGCCCTGGGCTGCGGCGAGGGCCGCGTCGGTGTCCGTCGTGGCCAGCAGGCGGTTGATGTGGGCGCCGGCCAGGGCACCGGCCGCTGCGGAAGCGCCGACCTGGGCGGCGAGGTCGGTGGCGTTGCCGGCCACCCACACGCCCGGCACCTCGGTGGTGCCGGCCGTACCGGAGGCGAAGCGGCGGCCCATGTTGTCGGGCAGGTCCTCCACCGGCAGCTTCAGACCGTCCAGTCCTTCGACGCGGGCTTCCACCCGGGTGGCGACTGCGAGGACGCGGCGGGCCACGACCTGGCCGTCGGTCAGGCGCACGCCGGCGAGGGTGCCGTCCTCGTTGTCGATGACCTCCTGGACCGGGGTGTCGACGATGCGGATGTCGCGGGCGGCGAAGCGGGCGCGGGTGGCCTCATCCAGGTCACCGCCCTGGGTGAAATAGGTCAGGTCCTCGGTCAGCTGCCGGAACAGGAGTGCGTGGCCGATGGAGGCCGGGCCGGTTGCCAGGATGCCGATGGGCTCGTCGCGGACCTCCCAGCCGTGGCAGTACGGGCAGTGCACCACACCGTGGCCCCAGTGCTCGGCGAGGCCGGGGACCTCGGGCAGTACGTCCTTGAGGCCGGTGGCCACCAGGACCCGGCGCGCGGCCACGATGTGACCGTCGGCCAGGGTGACGGTGAACCGCAGATCTCCGTCCGTCGACGGGGCGGCGGGCTCGGCCGAGGCCACCTCACCGAGGACGACGCGCCCTCCGTACCGGCGCACCTGCTCCCGGCCCCGCCGAAGGATCTCAGAGGGCGGGGTGCCGTCCAGAACGATGAAACCGTGCATGGCCTTGGCCGGCGCGTTGCGCGGGGAACCGCTGTCGATCACGACGACCGAGCGGCGGGAGCGGGCGAGCATCAGCGCACCGTTCAGCCCCGCGGCGCCCCCACCGATCACCACCACGTCGACGGTCCCATCGGGGAGTGCGTCACTCGCGTACGGAGAAGTCGTCACAGCCATGGCTTTCTGCCTTTCCTCGTGCACCGGTCCAGACGTTGCGGACCATCTACACGCGACGCTAAGCCCGGTATGCTGCCAAGGCATACAATGTTGCCCATGACGCAAGAAGATGGGGATCTGGACGGCCTCGTACGCAAACGCATTCGCGCCTTGCGGGTGGCGCAGGGCTGGTCTCTGGAGGAGTTGGCCTCCCGCTCCCACCTCAGCCAGTCCTCACTGAGCCGCATCGAGAACGGCCAGCGCCGCCTCGCACTGGATCAGCTGGTCACCCTCGCCCGCGCCCTGGACACCACGCTGGATCAGCTCGTGGAGACCGCCGCCGACGACATCGTCACCAGCCCGACGATCGACAGCGCGCACGGCCGGATGCGCTGGACCGTCAAGGCCGACCCCGGGGTGAGCGTGGTGCGCCAGCGCATGACCGAACCTCCCCCCGAGAACCAGGCGCGCATGCGTGCGCACCCGGGGCGCGAATGGCTCGTCGTACTGTCCGGCACCGCGATCCTCATGCTCGGCCACCGCCGCTTCCGCCTGGAGACCAACCAGGCCGCCGAATTCCCCACGATGATGCCGCACGCGATCGGCGCCGAGGGCGGGCCCTGCGAGATCCTGGGCATCTTCGACCGCGACGCCCGCCGCGGCCACCAGAGCGACAGCGGCGACGACGTCCAGGGCGCTCCCGAATGATCGTGCGGGCCGCACGACGGCCCCCACGGCGGTGACCTCTTGCGCGTCGGGCAGCACCCCCGACCACTATCTTGCGTAAATGGGGACGCGCCGTGCCGCAGACGCATATTCGTCTTAGTGTGAAGAGCATGAACCACGCACACACGCACACCCCCCGCCACGGCGCGTCCCACGGCCACCACCACGAGCAAACAGAGGGCCAGGCGGAGATCCTCGACCTGGACGCCGAAGTACTCGCCGAGCACACCGCCTCCATCACCGCATGGCTGCCGCTGCAGAGCGACCCACACCACATCGTGGACCTGGGCTGCGGCACGGGCGCGGGCACCTTCGCCCTCCTCGACCGCTTCCCCGACGCGCACGTCACCGCCGTCGACACCTCCGCCGAACACCTTCAGCGCCTGCGCACCAAGGCGTGCACCCTCGGCGTCCAGGAGCGCGTACGCACCGTGCAAGCCGACCTCGACGAAGCCGCCTGGCCCGACCTCGGCTCACCGGACCTGGTCTGGGCATCGGCCTCGATGCACCACATGGCCCACCCTGACCGCGCACTGCGCGCCGTCCACGACACGCTCGCGCCCGGCGGCCTGTTCGCCGTCGTCGAACTGGCCGGCCACCCCCGCTTCCTGCCCGCGGACGCCCCCGCAGAACGGCCCGGCCTGGAAGAGCGCGTCCACGCCGCAGCCGACCGCCTCCAAGCCGAACACATGCCCCACCGCGGTGCCGACTGGGGTCCGATGCTGACCGCCGCCGGATTCGCCATCGAGGGCGAACGCACCATCGTCGTGAACCTCGACGGCACCCGCAGCGAAGCGATCGGCCGCTACGCCACCGGTGTCCTGCAGCGCATCCGCAGCGTCATCGCGGACAGACTCTCCTCCGAGGACCTCACCGCGCTCGACCGACTCCTCGACACCGGCAGCCCGCACAGCATCCTGCGCCGCGACGACCTGACGGTACGCACCGAGCGCACCGTCTGGGCCGTCCGCCGTAATTGACCACGGATGGTTCCTCCCGCCATCGTCCCTCCGATGGCGCGACGGCGACCGGCCGGGCCGAGGTCAAGGGCTGGTGAGGATGACGAGGCGCTGGGTCGCGCGGGTCATCGCGACGTAGCGGTCGACCGCCCCCTCGACGCCCTCGCCGAACCTCTCCGGGTCGACGAGGACGACCAGGTCGAACTCCAGGCCCTTCGCCAGCTCCGGGGTCAGCGACCGCACGCGGGACGTCGCCCGGAACGCCGGGTCGCCGATGACGCAGGCGATGCCGTCGGCGTGCTCGGCGAGCCAGGCGTCGAGGACCGCGTCCAGTTCCGAGGCGGGTCCGTGGACGACGGGGACGCCGCCGCTGCGGATGGAGGTCGGCACGTTGGCGTCCGGGAGCGCGGCCCGGATGACCGGCTCGGCCTCCGCCATGATCTCCTCCGGCGTCCGGTAGTTGACGGTCAGGGAGGCCAGGCTGATCCGGTCGAGCCCGACCCGCTCCAGGCGTTCCCGCCACGACTCGGTGAACCCGTGCCTGGCCTGGGCGCGGTCGCCGACGATGGTGAAGCTCCGCGACGGGCAGCGCAGCAGCAGCATCTGCCACTCGGCGTCGGTGAGCTCCTGGGCCTCGTCCACGACGACGTGCGCGAACGGGCCGGCGAGCAGGTCCGGATCGGCTCCGGGCAGCGCGGCCTCGTCGACCAGGGCGTTCTGCAGGTCCTGCCCGCGCAGCATCGACATCGTGAGCATCTCGGAGTCGTCGGACTCGATCAGGTCGTCGACGACCCGGTCCATGCGCTCGCGCTGGGCGGCGACGGCGGCGTCGCGCCGGCGCCTGCGCAGTGACGTCTCCGGGTCGCCGAGCCGCTGCCGTGCCGCGTCCAGAAGCGGCAGGTCGGACACCGTCCACGCCTGGGCGTCCTCACGCTGGAGCCTGCGGATGTCCTCGGGGCCGAGCCAGGGCGCGCACAGCCGCAGGTAGGCGGGCACCGTCCACAGGTCTCCGACGAGGTCGGCCGCGTCGATCAGCGGCCACGCGCGGTTGAAGACGGTGAGCAGCTCCCTGTCCTGGTTCAGGGCCCGGCGGACGAGGTCGGCCGAGACGTCGTCGTCGTGCCTGTCCACCAGGATCGTGAGCAGCTCCTCCCAGATCACGTCGCGCGCCTCGTTGTGCGGGGTGCCGGGATCCGGCGCGCCGAACGCCTCGGCCCAGTCCTCGGCCCTGAGCCGGATGTCGGCCCAGGGGGTCGTGACCGTCATCCCCTTGGCTGGCGGATTCTCGTAGAACCGTACGGCCGGCTCGATCGCCCTCACCAGGTCCGCGGACGACTTCAGGCGGGCCGCCTCCGGGTCGGCCTCGGCCACCGCCGTGGCCCCCTCGGCGACGAGGTCGCGCAGCGTGCACGTCTGCACGCCCTCCTCCCCGAGGCTGGGCAGCACATCGGCGACGTAGGCCAGGTACGGCTGGTGCGGGCCGACGAACAGCACGCCGCCCCGGTCGTGACCGAGGCGGGGATCGGAGTAGAGGAGGTAGGCGGAGCGGTGCAGCGCGACGACGGTCTTGCCCGTGCCCGGACCGCCGTCGACGACGAGGGCGCCGCGCGATCCCGCGCGGATGATGGCGTCCTGGTCGGCCTGGATGGTGCCGAGCACGTCCCGCATCCGCGCCGACCGGTCGGTGCCCAGGCTGGCGATGAAGGCGGACTGGTCGTCGAGCGCGGCGTGCCCTTCGAGCCCGTCCGGGGTGAACACCTCCTCCCAGTAGTCGCTGACCCGGCCGCGGGTCCAGCGGTACCTGCGGCGGCTCGCCAGGCCCATCGGGTTGGCGTGGGTGGCTCCGAAGAACGGCTCGGCGGCGGGGGAGCGCCAGTCGAGCAGCAGCCGGCGGCCCGCCCGGTCGGTGAGACCGAGCCGCCCGACGTACACGGGCTCGGCGTCGTCCGCGCCGACCATGCGCCCGAGGCACAGGTCCAGGCCGAAGCGGCGCAGCAGGCGCAGGCGGCCGGACAGGCGGTGGATCTCCAGGTCCCGCTCCAGCGCCTCCCTGCCCTCGCCGCCGGGCGCCCTGCGCGCGGCGTCGAGGCGGCCGGACAGGTCGGCGATCGTCTGCTCCAGGCTCTCGGCGATGGCCGCGAAGTGCTTCTCATCGGCGCCGATCAGCTCCGGGCCGGCCTTGGGGGCGAGGTGGCCGGGAAGGTCGAACGCGCTGGTGGCCAGCGGTTTCATGCGTCTGCTCCGATCTGGTGGTCGTGTGCGGCCGTCACGCACGGCGGGGCGTCCGGACTCCGGATTCCGGCCCGGTGGTCCGGGCGTGGTTCACGCGGACACAAGCCCGCCTCTCCCGGCCGGCCCGGTTACGGCGGCACGGCGACGTCCAGGAACGCCTCCGGCTCCCACCAGTGGTTCGACGTCCTCGCGCGACCCGTACGCCGACGACAACACCCGCATTCCGCGTCCCCCGTCTCCGCAGCTCCCGGCCCCCGGTCGGCGACCAGGGCCCGGCCTCGGCGGACGATTCTGCGGCATGACCGGGGTCTTGTGGCAAGCCCCCGGGTGCGCTATACGTTAGGAGTGGCGGGGAGCACGTGTTCCCCCTCCCTCTCGTCCCCTCGCCCTCCGCGATGGGCGGACGACCTCCTCATGACCCGTGAACCGGCCGTGTACGGCGACGCCGCCGGCCCGGACGGGCGATCCCGGCGGGCGACCCCCCACTCGCGGCGGTGGGGCATCATGAGCGGACCACCGGGAACAACGCCGTCCACCTCTCACGGGGAAGCATGGGGATCGAGGGATCGTTCTGGCGCGCCATCGCGGTCTACCGCGTCGCGTCCCTGGGCTACGCCGCGCTCCTGCTGGCGAGCGCCGGAGGCTACCGGCATCCCGTCGCGGGCTGGTCCGTCATCGGCCTGATGGCCGCCTGGACCGCCGTCACCACCGTCGCGTACTCGACCAGGAGGAGCCGCCCCCTGCTGGTGGCGGACGTCGTGGTCACCCTCGGCTGCATGCTGGCCTCGCCGTACGTGCAGGGGACGGGCGCCGGACCGGCGGGCGTGCTGCCGATCACGGCGACCTGGGTCGCCGGACCCGTACTCGCCTGGGCCGTCTACGGCGGGCGGCGGGCCGGCGCGCTCACCGCGGTCGTGCTGGCGCTGGGCGACCTGTGGCTGCGCGGCCTGGGCGCGGCCGACGTCTCCGTCCCCGTCAACGGAGCCGTGCTGCTGGTCCTCGCCGGGACCGTCCTCGGCCACGTGACCCGGCTCACCCGGCAGGCGGAGGAACGGCTGCAACGGGCCGCCGAGATGGAGGCCGCGGGCCGGGAACGCGAACGGCTCGCCCGCGGCATCCACGACTCCGTCCTCCAGGTGCTGGCGCTGGTGCAGCGCCGCGGGCTGGAGATCGGCGGGGAGGCGGCCGAGCTGGGGCGGCTGGCGGGGGAGCAGGAGGCGGCGCTGCGCGAGATGGTCCGCGGCGGCCCGGACCCGGCCGGGCGGGACGGCTCGGGCCTCGTGGACGTGGGGGCCGGTCTGCGCCGGTACACCACGAGGACGGTCACCGTGTCGGCGCCCGCGACCCCGCTGCTCCTCCCCGCCGGTCAGGCCCGCGAGGTCATTGCGGCCGTGGGCGCGGCGCTCGACAACGTCCGCAGGCACTGCGGCGACGACGCGCGGGCCTGGGTCCTCGCCGAGGACGACGGCGTCTCGGTGACCGTCACGGTGCGCGACGAGGGCCCCGGCATCCCTCCGGGCCGGCTCTCCGAGGCGGAGGCGGAAGGCCGGCTCGGCGTCGCACAGTCCATCCGGGGCCGGATCACCGGCATCGGCGGCGCCGTCGGCATCACGTCGGCGCCCGGCCAGGGAACCGAGATCGAGATGGCCGTCCCCGCCTCCGCCCCCGGGTAGGCGCGCACATCTCGGGCGCCCGCGTGCGCCGGGCCCCGTACCCGGACCTTGTACTCCGGGCGATGCGCGCACCGGCGCCGCGGGCCGGTCTACAGTTGCGGCATGGTCGGCGCTCCGCGGGTAATGGTGGTGGATGATCATCCGATGTGGCGGGACGCGGTCGCCCGCGACCTGGAGGACGCCCGGTACGAGGTGGTGGCGACCACGGGGGAGGGCCGCCAGGCGCTCCGCGTCGCCGCCGCCGTACGGCCCGACGTGGTGGTCCTCGACCTGAGGCTTCCCGACCTGCCCGGGGTGGAGGTGGCCAGAGGATTGGCCGCGTCCGACCACCCGCCCCGCGTGCTGGTGCTGTCGGCGAGCGGCGAGCACGAGGACGTGCTGGAGGCGGTCAAGGCCGGAGCCTCCGGCTACCTGGTCAAGTCCGCGAGCCGCGAGGAGTTCCTCGACGCCGTCCGGCGCACGGCCGAGGGGGAACCGGTCTTCACCCCCGGCCTGGCCGGCCTGGTGCTCGGCGAGTACCGCCGCCTGGCGACGCGCGGACCCGCGGGCGACGAGCCGCGCCTCACCGACCGGGAGACCGAGGTGCTGCGCCTCGTCGCGAAGGGTCTGTCCTACCGGCAGATCGCCGAACGGCTGGTGATCAGCCATCGCACCGTGCAGAACCACGTGCAGAACACCCTCAACAAGCTCCAGCTCCACAACCGGGTCGATCTCGTCCGTTACGCGATCGAACGGGGACTCGACGAGGCGTAGGGCGGGCCCGGCGGGCCGGGCCGAGGCGAAACGGCGCGAGGCGCGGCGCGGACGCCGGGACGGCTCAGGGCCGCCGGGGTGATCCGGAGCCGGCGGGGCGGCTCACAGGGCGTCGACCTTGTAGGGGTCGTGCTCGGAGAGCAGCTTGTCGAGGCGGGCCTGGTCGACGCGGCTCGACATGCTGTCGAACTCCTGCCGGTCGCGCACGCACTTGGCCAGGACGAACGCCGACGTCACCGTGTACAGCACGGACACCGCGAGGAAGGCGCGGACCCACGAGCTGACCGGCAGGTAGAAGACGCCGAGCGTCGTGCTGCCGAGCGCCACACCGAAGGAGATGACGCACTGCGCGAAGTAGGCGGAGGTCATGACGGGCTGGATTGGCTTGGTCATGCCCCCAGGATCCGGCACCGGCCGGGCGCGCGCCTGAGTACGCCTACCCAACCCGCCTGAGCACGCGAACCCAGGCGACGCGCCGGACGGGCTACATCCGGGTTCGCGTGTACGCGTGCAACGCGTCGCGGACGAACCTCGCCCCGGCGGCGTCGCCGTACATGCCGGTGAAGCGGGGGTCGTCGACGTACATGTCCCCCAGGCAGTTCACCATCTCGATCGAGCGCTCCCGGTCGCCCTCCGCCGTGGGGGTGCCCGGGATCCGGCTCAGCCACCGGACATGCCGGGCGGCCAGCGTCTGAGCGTGTTCCGACGCCGGAGAGACCCCGGCCCTCACCGCGGCGACCCACGCGGCGACGAGGTCCTCGGCGGCCTGCTTCCAGGCCCGCTGCTGGTCGAGGGTCTTGCCATGCCACCAGTCGTTGCTCACCCGGAACACGCGCTCGCCCCAGCGCGAGATCACCTCGTCCTTGTGGCGGTCGTTGAACCCTGCCAACATGACGTCCATCTGCGGTTCCGCCCCCGCCCGCAGGGCTTCGAGGGTGTGACGCGCGGACCGGATCTGCCGTTCGATGCGGTCCCGCTCCTCCTCCAGCGCGGCGATGTGCGCGCGGATCCCGTCGCACGTGTCCACCTCGTCCGCCAGGACCTCGGCGATGGCCGGCAGACCCATGCCGAGCCGGCGCATGAACAGGATCCGCTGCAGCCGGGCGACCGCGACCGGGTCGTAGTAGCGGTACCCGTTCGCGCCGATCCGGGACGGGGCCAAGAGCCCGACGCGGTCGTAATGGCGCAGGGTGCGGCTGGTGACGCCGGCCCTCGCCGCGAGTTCCTGGATCGTCCACTCCATCGTCCCAGTGTCACCCACCGTCTCCCGCTGTCACCGTCCGCCGCCCGCTGTCACCCGTGACGGAGCGTGGCGGCGATGATCTCCGAGCTGTCGGCGTGCAGGGCCTGCGCCGCCGTCTGCCCGGTCGCCGCCAGGTAGGTGTCGACCAGCCGGTTGCCCGCGGCGTACCCGGCGCCCATCGGCAGTCCCACCGGGGTGACACCGAGGTGCTCGGCGCCGGGGTCGCCATGCACCCAGGCGGTGAAGTTGTGCATGCCCGTCACGTCGAGCCCGGTGAGGACCTTGGCGAAGACCTCGTCGTCGTGCAGGTGCGGCACGCCGATGCGGGCGGGGCCGAGCTCGTCCCCGTAGAGCTGGCGGGCGAAGGCGTCGGCCAGGCCCTCGCCGACGATGTGCTCGCCGACCGTGACGGTCATCGGGTCCCACACCACCCCGCCCGGACTCCATCGCAGGTTGTGGTTGAGTTCGTGCACGACGGTGGCCTCCAGCCGCTCCATGTTCTCGGGGAAGGGCCAGAGCGTGATGGCGATGTTGCCCGAGATGCCGCCGAACCCGGTCAATCCCAGGCAGGGACCCATGAAGTGCTTGTCAGCCGGATCGCCGAGGACGAACAGCACGGTGATGTCCGGGGCCTCCAGTCCCGGCGTCGCCTCCAGCAGTACGGTCAGAGCGTCGTCGAGCGCGCGTTGCATCCGCTCCCAGGCCCCGGCCGCCGCCAGGGTTTCGAGCGCGTCGAGGCAACGCTCCTCGTCGCGGTCGATGGGGAACCCGGACGATTGGAAGTGCACCGCGACCAGGTCGAGTTCGCCGGGGTGGTGACGGTACATGCCCCTGTTGGCCTCCAGCATCGAACGCAGCAGGCCGGCGCGCTTCGCGCTCGGGGCCAGGAGGATCCGCTTCATTGCGGAGTAGGTGTCAAGAACGGTGATCGACATGGCCGCGATGCTAGAAGTTGACGCAGCGTCAAGGTCAAACCGGAGATTCCCTCCCCTGAGGCGCGACCGGCGAAGGCGTCGCGGGCGTCTTCCACCTCCGCCGGGTCACCAGCAGTGACGTGCTCTATGGGTTCCTCCTGTCCGCCTGGTCCCTGGGCTCACTGACGCTCCTCGCCACCGTCCACGCCGTCTGGGGCGTACGGGGATCCTCCGGGGAGGCGGGGCGCCTGCCGCGGAACCGGGGAGTGAGGACCGCCTCCGCGCGGTCAGTCCCCGGCGGGCCGGTAGACGGCGATGATCACGCCGGTGCCGGTCGTCGCGGACTCGACCAGCCGGAACGCGGAGAGGTCCGGGCCCGAGCCGGGGAACAGCCGGCGGCCCGATCCCAGCGTCAGCGGGTGGATCAGCAGGACGAGCTCGTCGACGAGGCCGCGCGGCATCAGCGACCTGACCAGCACCCCGCTGCCGAACACCACCAGGTTCTCCTCCGTCCCGTGGTCGTCCGCCGGGAGTGGTCCCGGCTCTCACCCACTACACGAACGGCGGGCCGCCGGATCGACGGCGCGGGGCTCCTCGGGAGGAATCCGTTCCGTCCCAGGGGATCACGCCGGGGCCGCCATCGGCTGGGACGTGTTCTCACCGGCGGCGCCGTGTGGCTCAGACCTCCGGGAGGGAGGAGTCCGGCGTCCAGGGGTCCGGTGCCGTGACGGACCAGCGTTCATGGTCGCGCCAGGCCCCGTCGATGTAGAGGTAGGCGGGAGACAGCCCTTCGTAGCGGAAGCCCAGGCGCCGCGCCAGGGCCAGGGACGCCTCGTTCGCCGGCTGGATGTTGGCCTCCAGCCGGTGGAGCCGCAGTTCGGTGAAGGCGTGCCGCAGGACGGCGGTGAGCCCCTCGGTCATGTATCCCCGACCGGCCGACGGGGCGAAGGCCGCGTAGCCGAGGGACGCGCCCTGGTAGCGGCCCCGGATGATCGAGTTGATGTTGACCATGCCGGCGGCCGCGCCGCTCTCCCGGACCCGGATCAGGAAGCCCAGGTTGACGCCGTCGTCGAAGCGGCGCATCCAGGTCCGGAACTCCTCCGCGGTCGCGGGCAGCCGCATCCACGGCCGGTGCAGCCCGGCGCTGGCCCGCACGAGCGAGCAGAACTCGTCCTGGTCGGAGAGGGTGAGCGGGCGCAGTTCGACCCGTGATGGCATTTCGGACATGGACCAACGCTAGGGCCTGCCGCGAGCGGCCGTACCGCCCGAATGATCCGTCCGAGGCGATCTGACCGCCGCGAGCGCGAGTACGCCTCAGGAGCCGCACAGCCAGCCGGTGGCCGCGCTCACCGTCACGGTGTACTCGCCCGCGTCCCCTTCCGGAGGGCGGGAGACGAAGAGTCCCAGCTCCAGCCCGCCGGTGGTCCTGGTGAAGCACAGCCCCGCCGAGCCGTCGCCCCCGCCGTACGGCCTCCAGCGGCCCTTCGCCGCCGCCTCCCGGTAGAAGGACGCCACCTCGCCCCATGCCCCCCGGAACCGGTAGGTCTGGTCGGCGTACGGGATCGCGTCGTCGTTCTCGCACTCCGCGTGGGGTCTTCCCCGGGGTTCCGCGGCGACGGGGTGCGCGGTGAGGATCGGGTGGGCGGCCAGGGCGGCGGCGAGGCGATCCTCATCGGCCTGACATCCGTAGTACAGCGCGATCCAGGCGAACGGCCAGAGCACGACCGCGGCCCCCGCGACGAGGGCGGCCACCAGGACGATGGAGACCGGGGAGGTTTTCACCGCGTGAGGTCCCGCCTTCCTCGCCGTTGCCCCATCGGCTCCGGGGAGAGGACCGTCCCCTGCCGGGCGGGCCCCCGGGGAGGATCGAAGCAGAGACCCGTGGCGTCCCCGTGCACGCGATGTGGAGATCCGGTGCACGTCCCCGGCGGCCCCTCGTCTGACTCTTCACCCGGGGGCCGCCGTTTCTGCACACTCCTGTCCTAGGTTGCGGTCATGCGAGGCGGGCGGGAAGAGCAGGGGTTCGAGGGATGGCTGCGGGATTTCCGGGCCGAGGCCGTACGGCGCGAGCGTGACGGAGACCCCGACTGGGCGCGGGGCGCTCGCCTCGACCGATGGATGCTGCGCAGCCTGCAGCGCTTCCAGGTCGGCGAGGACGGCGACGGCGCGAACCTGACGGCCAAGGCGGCGGAGGCGGGCGACGAGGTGTACGCCGAGGCGGTGCGCCTGTTCGTCGCCGAGGAGCGCGACCACGCGCGGATGCTGGCGGCGCTGCTCGCCGCCGCCGGCGCCCCGACCATCGCCGGCCACTGGAGCGACGTCGTCTTCGTACGGCTGCGCCGCGTGCTGGGGCTCCGGCTGGAGCTGATGGTGCTGATGGTCGCGGAGGTGGTCGCCCTCCGGTACTACCGGGCGGTGCGCGACGGGAGCCGGGACCGGCTCGCCTCGGACGTGGCCGGGCGGATCCTGGCCGACGAGCTGCGCCACGTGCCGTTCCACCGCGATCGACTGCGCGAGTCGTTCCGGCCCCTGCCGGGGGCGGTCCGGGTGGCCGCGCGCCTGGCCTGGTGGACGCTGACGCTGGGCGCGTGCGCCGTCGTCGTCTGGGACCACGGGCCGGCCCTGCGCCGCCTCGGGGTGACGAGGACGGCCTTCGCCGCCGACGTCACCGGCCTGTTCGCCACCGTGACCGGGGAGGTGTTCGGGGCCGGAGGCAGACCCCGCCGGAGGGGTCCGGTGCCACCGGCCGGAAGCCATCGGGTTCCGGTTCCCCGTCCGGGCGGCCTGCCTGGGGCACCGTGAACTCCGGCGCGGAGGTTCCGCCCTTCAGGCGGTGAGGCGGTCAGAGCCAGCCGAACCGGAGCCGGTGCGGGTCCCGGCCGGCGGGGAAGGTGCGCTCGTAGAACGCCTCCTTCAGTCCGCCGGCGAACGCCGAGGCCGCCAGCACGGGGGCAATGTTGATCATGAACATCACCATCGTCGTCAACTGGGATCCGAGGAACCGCGCGATCAGCCGTCCGGCGGGGGTGAATGAGAGGACGGCGTGGGCCGCCAGGGCGGCCGCCGTGACGGACGCCGTCCAGTACGCCGCCTTGTGCAGCGCGTTGAGCTGTTCGATGAGGCCGTTCAGGCGGGCGGCCATGTCGGAGGCGAAGTCGGCCAGGTCTATCCCGCCCCTGATGAAGGAGAAGATCCGCTCGTCGGCGACGTTCCTGGCCGCACCGCTCCAGTCGCCCGCGGCGAGCTCGTGGATGGCGGCCAGGTCACTGCCGAAGATCTGCCTGGCCCTGCGGGCGATCTCATCCCACCCGAGCGCCGCCCGGTTGAGGTCGGCGTCGGACGGGACGGCCAGTAGCTCCCAGACGACCCCTGCGGTCAATGCCATCAGCGAGAACCGCCGCGCGAAGCGCAGGACGCCGGTCGTCGATCTGCTGAGCACCGCCGACTGCGACTTGACGACGACCATTCCGCCCTTGCGGTCGATGTACCAGGTGTGACCCGGCGGCGCCGGGGACCGGCCGGACACCAGGGCGTCGCGGACGATCGGGTTCTTGGCGCGGAGGTAGGGCGACGCCTTGCGGGCCTGGCGCGACTCCAGCGTCAGCCGTCGCCATTCGGGGTAGCGCCTCAGCGCCCAGGAGTCCACGCCCAGTCCCAGGAGGCCCGCGCCGAGCAGTCCCCGGTGCAGCCAGCTTCCGTCGCTGTCGCTGCCGGCGTCGCCGGGCGGTCCCGCCGGAGAGGACGGCTGCTCCCTGAAACGCCCCGAGGCGTCGGGCGCCCAGCCGACCGTGTAGAGGAGCTCCTGCACCCGAGGGCTCTCCGCGTTCAGGTATCCCCTGTCGGTCTCGGCCGCGAGTTCGGAGATCCGCCGTCCCTCCTTGACGGCGAAGTCCAGCTCATCGTGCCAGGCGTTGCGGTACTTCTCGTACGACCTCCGCCCCATCTCGGCCCCCCACCCGAACGCGCCCTCCGGCAGGGCGCACTCCGTCTCCAGGATCCGCCGGATGTCGTTCAGCTGCTCGTCGATGGAGTCCAGGTCCACGGCGGCGCGCGCCATCGTGCCGTGCCGGTACCCGTAGCCGTTCGAAGCGACCATTCCATGCCTCTCTCGCGCATGCGGCCCGGACCATTGGGGATGTCCACCGGGCGGTCCGCGGAGTCTCAAGATCATATTGGAGGGGCGGGACGTACGCCGCGTTTTCCGCATACGGCCTCGGCGCGGGCCACGATCACCGTGCCGCCGTTCTCGCGGTGGGTCACGTGGGTCACCGGTCGGGCGCCCGTGTGACGCCGGTCACTTCGCCTCCGCCGGGCAGGCGGGGAGCGGGGACACGAACCGCCTGCCGTACCGCCGGGTCGCCGCGGCCGGTCCGCGCCGCCAGCGACTCACGGGCGGCGGTCACGTGACGGGCCACGTCGGCGACGGGCGCGGACCGTCCTCGCTCGCCCCCGGCGACGCACCACGGACATCGGCCGGGTGATCTGACGGGACGCGCGCAGTCGTCGCATTCGGCGGCCGGGCGCGCGGCGACGGGTGCGGAGGCGGACACCGGCGCGGGCATCCTGGTACGCAGCCGGTACAGGATGATCCCTACGGGAGACCGCAGGAATCCGGTGGGCAGCCCCGATGTCACGGCGGCCCGGATCGCGGCGGCGTCGGCTCCGCGTGCGAACCACTCGTCGACGAGCGCGGCCACCTTCGGGGCGTTCTCGGTGCGCACCCTGAGGCGGGCGTCCACGTTCTGGAATGACGCGATGACCGCACTGCTGACCGTATTAGTCGGAATTTTCGATATACCATTTCCTGTTGCCGCTTTTGGCGAATAATGGCAATTGTCCGTATCGTTTTCGGCCCTGATGTCCGGTGGCCTGTCCGGGGTAGGGGGTTTTTCTTTTTCCCAGTCATTAGCCCCTTCAGGGGACGTGACCGCCGCACCGGGGGCCGGTGTGCCGGTGGCCGGTACGGCGGTCACCGGCGTCACCTGCGTCGCCTGTGCGACGTCACGCTGCGGGGTGTCGTAGACGGTCGTCTCGGTGCGGATCCGCCCGGTCGCCGGGTCGCGGATCGTGCGGCGCACGTAGTATCCGCAGGCGACGAGTTCGTTCAGGGCCTTGGAGACGCCGCGTCGGCCCAGGCCGGGATGCTGGTCGGCGAGGGTGTGGGCGTCCTGCCGCGCCCCCTCGGGCAGGGAGAGCAGGAAGACGAGGATGCCCCGGGCGGTGAAGGAAAGACGGCGATCCCTGAGAACGGAGTTGGGTATCCGGGTGTAGGAGCCGTCAATCTTGCTATGCTGAACCCGCATTGGAGTTATGTCCTCCGGTGCCACGTCCCGGGGGTGTTGCCAGCACCCGCCGGGACTTTTTCCGATTTCCGGGAGAACCATAACCCCGCGCACGGGCGTTCGTGGCGTTTACCGTGTCTTTCCTTCGCCGAGTACGTCATCGTCAGATGGATGAAACGGAAATGCGTTATCGAATGCGGCGAACGCTGTCGGCCTCACAGCGACCGCTCAGGTGTTCTGTGCCGTCGCCGGCAGCGTTCGCCGCATGCGATCACGGTCTCCAACCCTGGTTTCGACCGTGCCGGGGTCAGTGGTCCGGGGGCGGGGAGAAGCGGCGGGTCCAGGACGCGGCTCCGGCGATCACGGTCTCCACGGGGGCGATGTGCGGGAACCACGTCCGTTCCCATTCCAGCGACACCCAGCCGTCGTATCCCCGCTCGCGCAGCAGCCTTCCCGCCTCCTCCAGCGGGACCGTCCCCTCGCCCAGCGGCACCGGCGTCAGGTCGGGGGCGGCGTCCTTGATCTGGACGTAGGCCAGGTGATCACCGAGGGCGGTGAGGGTGGCCGCCGGGTCCTCGCCGTGCCGCCAGGGGTGGAGCAGGTCCCAGATCGCGCCGGTGGCCTCCGGCTCGCCGGCCGCCTCCAGCAGCCGCGCCACGGCCGCGCCGGTGGGCAGCGCGTCGTGCGTCTCCACCAGCACCCGCACGCCCAGCCGCCGCGCTTCGACCGCGACCGTCCGGAGCCGCCGTGCCCCGGCCGCCGTGTCCTCCCCTTTGGGGAACACCCGTACGGCGGGGGCCCCGAGGTCGGCGGCGAGGAGCAGGTCGGCCGCCAGCGCCTCGACCACCGGGCCGTCGTCCCCGGGCGCGCATACGCCGGTGTATCCGGCCAGGGCGGAGATCTCCAGCCCGGCGGCGGCCAGCGCGGCCCGCACCCCGGGCCGGCCGGAGGGCGGACCGTTCCGTTCCGCCCTCCGGGGCAGGCCGGCGTGGACGCCGGTGTCGGGGTGCAGCCGCAGCTCCAGCCCGGCGCAGCCGTGCGCCGCCGCCGTCTCGATCGCCTCGGGCAGGCCCGCGCCGGGCATGCCCAGCGTGCTGACGGACAGCCTCACCGCGCGCCCTCCCGGAGGACCGCGTCCCCGGGTCCGCCGGCCGTGCTCCCCGGGATCGGCACCGGCGTACGGCGGGCCGCCGAGGCGTAGGCCGCCAGCACGACCGCGAGGACGTGCCGCCCGTGCGTCCCGGTGACCGCCGGTTCCCGGCCGGTCCGCACCGCCCCGGCGAAGTCGGCGAGCTGGACGGAGAAGGCCGCGGGAACATCGTCGGGGCCGGGCCGGTGCAGCCAGGTCGTCACGCCGTCGCGGTGCAGCGCCGTACCGGTGTGGGGGGAGATCGACAGCGTGCCGCGCTCACCGACGACGACGACCTCGTCGTGCGGGGCGGGCGGGCCGGTGGAGGTCACCGTGATCTGCGCGGCCAGCCCGCCCGACAGCGCCAGCCTGACCAGCGCGTCGGTCTCCACGGGGGGGACGCCCGGTGGACACCCCGGCGCGCCGTCCGCGAGGCCGGCCGGCGGCCCGTCCGCCGCGCCCGTGCCGCGCGCCGTACCGGCGCCGTTCGCGGAGCCGGAGCCGGAGCCGGCGGCGGCCGGGCGGGTGGTGGGCAGGGAGCTGCTCAGCGAGGCCTCCACCCGTTCGACCCGCCGGCCGGACAGCCACACCAGCCGGTCCACGCTGTGCGCGCCGATGTTGATGAGCACCCCTCCGCCGGACAGCTCGGGGTCGAGGAACCAGCCGGGCCGCGAACCGGGCCGGTAGTCGGAGCCGCGCCGGTCGGACACCATCAGCGGTTCGCCGATCTCCCCGGCTTCCAGGGCCGCCATCGCCGCGGCCTTGTCGGGCAGGAAGCGCTGGACGTGCCCGACGGCCAGCCGTACCCCGGCGGCGGCGCAGGCGGCGATCATCAGGTCGCAGTCGGCGAGCGAGGTGGCCATCGGCTTCTCCACCAGGACGTGCAACCCGGCGGCGGCCGCGTCGCACACGATCTCGGTGTGCAGCGCGTGCGGGGTGGCGACCACCACCGCGTCCACCTCGCCCGAGGAGATCAGCTCGCGGTGGCCGGCGTACACCGGTGCGCCGTGGGGCGCGGCGACGCGGCGCGCGGCCTCCGGGTCCACGTCGCACACCGCGCCCACCCGCACGCCGGGCACCCGCGGCGCCGCCTCGGCGTGCAGCACGCCGACGGCGCCCGCGCCGACCAGTCCCAGCCGGAGGTCAGTCATCGGTGGTCTCCCTCGGGTAGGCGCCGCACGACCGGCGCACGACGACGCCGGGGCGCAACCGTATCTGGTGGCGGGGCAGGTCGGGCTCGCCCAGGCGGCGGAGCAGGAGCTCGGCCGCCTGACGGCCGAGATGCCGCTTGGGCGGGGAGACGGCGGTGAGCGGCACCTCAGCCAGTTCGGCGATCTCGTCGTCGTAGGAGACGACGGCCAGGTCGCCCGGTACGGCCAGGCCCGCCCGCCGGGCGGCGGACACCACCATGATGGCCTCGCGGTCGCCGAAGCAGACGACGGCCGTGGCGCCCTCGGCCACGACCCGGCGCACCTGCGCGTCGGCGACGCCGGGGTTCCACTCGTCGTACGGGACGGAGAACGGCTCGGAGGCCCGCAGGCGGAGGTCCGCCACGGCGGCGGCGAAGCCCCGGCGGACCGGGGCGCTGGTGGGGTTCCCCGAGCGTGACAGCAGGACGAGGCGGGTGTGGCCGAGCGAGGCCAGGTGGCGCACGGCCGCGAACGCCCCGGCCACGTGGTCGGTGCGGACGTGCTCGCTGGGGTCGTCGCCGTCGTCCAGGCCGCGCTCGATCAGCACGGTGGGCACCGGCAGGGCGGCGAGGCGGCGGACGAGCGCGGCGGGGTCGGCGCTGCCCAGCAGGGTGGGGACGACGAGGAGGCCGTCCACCCCGGAGTCGAGCATGCGCCGCAGCGCGGCGGCCTCCTCCTCGGGCCGGTAGCGGGAGCAGGTCAGCAGCAGCCGCGCCCCGGCGGCGGTCAGCACCTCCTCGACGCCCTCCAGCACCTTGGGGTAGTACAGGGCGGTGTCCGGCACGACCACGCCGATCATCGCGGCCCCGCCGTGGACGGTCATGGTCCGGGGGACCGCGAAGGTTCCCGCGCCCTGCCGCCGGATCACCAGCCCCTCGGCGACGAGTTCGTCCACCGCGCGGCGGACGGTGGTGAGGCTGACCCGGTGCGCCCTGGCGAGCTCCTGTTCGGTGGGCAGTTTCGCGCCGCCCGCCCAGACGCCCGAGCGGATCGCGGTGCGCAGGTCGGTGGCGAGTTTGCGGAACTTCAGCTCCCGTGAGTCGGGCACGGCGTCACCCGCCGCCCGGTGCGGTGCCGGGGCCGGACGGTCTTCGGAACGGGGGGCCGCCGGGTGCCCGGCGGCGGGGGAGAGGGTGGTCCAACGGGTACTCCTGCGGGATCCGGCCCCCTTCCTCGAAGGAGAGGGGGGAGGACATGGGCCCCCTCGGAGGGGAGAGGGGGATGACGGCATCTTGATCATGGAGTCATGTCGCAGTCAACGGATGATTCAAAGAGGAATCCGGTAAATCCCGGGTGACCGGGCTGCGGTCCACGCCAAATCCGGAAAAGTCGGCGATTAGTTCTTTATTCATCTGTTTTTCCTCCCATTGGATACGGCCAGTCCGATCCCAGGGAGGAACCCGTGGTGGAGATCACTCGCAGGACCGCGCTCCGGGCCGGCGCGGCGGGCATGGCCGGAACCGTGCTCCCGCTCACCGGCGCGACGCCCGGCCGGGCGGCCGCCCGCGACGCCGTACCCGGGGTCCCCGGGGTCTCCGGAGACCCCGGGGACCTGGAACGGCGCGCCCTGGCCATGGACCCGCCGGTCTTCCTGCTGGAGACCGCCGTCCCGCCGCAGTTCACCGCCGGGCCGGGCTCGGCCCTCACGATCAGCGACCGGGCCTCGATCTGCGGGGACCACTCGCTCCGCTGGGAGCACGGCGGCCGCTCCACGGTCACCGTCCGGGCGCCCCTGCGTTTCGCCCCCGACCCCTACCGGCCGCTGGACGACCAGGCGTGGCAGGGCACCGTGGACGCCTTCTCCGTCTGGATCTTCAACGAGACGCCGGTGGACGACGTGGTCCGCTTCGAGTTCGGCCGCGGCGACCGCACCGACGCCTGGTTCGAGTTCCGGCTCGGCTTCACCGGCTGGCGGACGGCCTGGGTGCGTTACGACTACGACATGCGCGGCCGGCCGCACCCCGGCATGGACACCCTGCGGATCATCGCGCCCCGCCGCGCCGGGGTCCTCCACCTCGACCTGCTCATCCCGAACGCGCCGCTGCGGCCCGACGCCCCCTGCCGCGACGCCCAGGTGCCGGACATCGCCGCCGAGGGCGACGACTACGACGCCCAGCACTGGCAGGCGCTGTACCTGTTCGACCGGTTGCTGGCCCGCGCCCCGATGGACGCCTCCCCGCCCTCGGAGCGGGAGACCGCCTCCCTGCGCGCCCTCACCGCCCGCTACCGGGACGAGTACCTCCTGACGCCGGTGAAGGTGGACGACGCCTCGGTCGCCGCGCTCACCGCCCAGGTCACCGCGTACGGCGTGCCCGAGGCGACCGCGACCGGGAAGGGCCGCCCGGTCTTCTCCTACCAGACGCAGATCCACCCCGCCGGGATCGCCGCCGAGCTGAAGGCGTTCATCGACCCGGTCGCGCTGGGCTCCTACACCGACCTCATGCGGAACCTGGCGCTGGCCCACGCCTCGGCCGGACCGGCGCACCGTACGGCGCTCGCGGCCCTCTACGTCCGCATGATCGCCCACCTGAGGGACCAGGGCTGGACGCGGGGGAGCTGCCAGGGCACCGTCCACCACCTCGGCTACAACGTCCGGGGCTACTACGACTCCGTGTACCTGATGGGGGACGTCCTGCGGGAGGCCGGGCTGTTCGAGGGGGTCCGCGCGGACCTGACGTGGCTGTGCGGGTTCGGCCGGGTCTTCCGCGACCGGAGGCACCGCCAGGCCCACTGCAGCGTCATGGACATCCTCAACACCACCCTGCGCGGCATGCTCGCCGCCGCGCTGCTGCGCGACACCGAGGCCGAGCGCGTGGCCTGGCTGCGGGCGCTGCTCGACTGGCTGGACCAGGCGCTGCTCCCCACCGCGGGCATCCAGGACGGCCTCAAGGTGGACGGGGCCGTCTTCCACCACGTCGGCTTCTTCCCCGACTACGTGCGCGACGGCTTCACCGGGCTGGCCCCGCTGGTCTACGTGCTCAGCGGCGGATCCTTCCGCCTCGCCGACGAGCCGCACGCCTGGCTCAAGCGGGCGCTGCTGGCCATGCGCGTCTACGCCAACAGGAACCACTGGCCCATCTCCATCAGCGGGCGCAACCCCAGCGGGCTGACCGCCCTGTCGCCGACGCCGTACCAGTGGATGGCGATCTCCGGCACCCCCGGCGGGGCCGGCGACGTGGACCCCGAACTCGCCGCCGCCTTCCTGCGGCTGCTGCCCGCCGCGCCGACCGCGGCGCAGCGGAAGGTCGCCGAACGGCTCGCCGCCCGCGGCGTCACCGCCGAGGCCGCCCCCACCGGCAACTGGGCGATCAACTACGCGGCCCTGGCCGTCCACCGGCGCGACGAGTGGCAGGTCACGGTGCGCGGGCACAACCGGTACCTGTGGAGCACCGAGATCTACGAGGGCGCCAACTGGTACGGCCGCTACAACACCTACGGGCAGATCCAGGTGCTGCACCGGGGCGACCCCGTCGGCAACGCCGCCAGCGGCTACGTCCAGCAGGGCTGGGACTGGAACCGCCGGCCCGGCGCCACGACCGTGCACCTGCCGCTGGACGAGCTGAAGGGCGACCTGACCGGGGCCATCGAGGAGATGCTGCTCACCGACTCCCGGTTCGGCGGGGCGCACACCATCGACGGCCGCGACGGCATGTTCGCCATGGAACTGCGCGAGCACCCCAAGTACGAGGGCTCGCACCGCGCGCTGAAGTCGGTCTTCCTGTTCGACGACCGGATCGTGGCCGTCGGCACCGGCATCGGCAACGACTCCCGGCACGAGACCGAGACCACGCTCTTCCAGACCCACCTGGCCGCCCGGACGGACCCCACCCACGTCGGCGCCGCCGAACCCGTCACGGCCTTCCCCCACACGGCGGCCCCGGACGCCGCGCCGCGCTGGCTGCTGGACGACAAGGGCATCGGCTACCACCTGGCCCCCGGGCAGCGGATCGGCCTGACCCGCTCGGCCCAGACCTCCCGCGACAACGCGACCGAGGCCCCGACCACCGGCGACTTCGCCACCGCCTGGATCAGGCACGGCGTCTCACCCCGCGACGCGAGGTACGAGTACGCGATGGTCATCGGCGCCACCCCCGAGCGGATGGCCGCCTTCGCCGCCGCGATGGACGACCCGGAGGCCGCGCCGTACACCGTGCTGCGCGCCGACACGACCGCGCACGTGGTGCGCGACCGGGCCACCGGGATCACCGGCTACGCGGTCTTCAGGCCGCTGGGGGACGGCGAGGGGCCCGTGCGCGAGGTGGACACGCCCTCCATGGTGCTCGTCAGGGCCGACGGGGACGACGGGCTGACACTGGCGGTGTGCGACCCCGACCTGCGGCTCTACGGCGGGATCGACCCCGACCAGTACGAGCGCGGCCGGTACGTCGGCCACTACAGCCCCTGGTCGCGGCCCTGGCTGACCAGCCCGAGCCACCCGCACCTGATGCGGGTGACGCTGCGGGGACGCTGGCGCGCCGACGGTGACCAGCCGTGCGAGGCGCGGGTGCGGGGCGAGGCGACCGCGGTGCGGTTCGAGACCGTCGACGGCCAGCCGGTGCAGGTGCGTCTGCGCCGGGCCTGACCGGGGCCGGGCAGGGCCGCGCGGAGCGCGACGGCGTTCGTCGATCACCCCGGGCCGGATCGGGGAGGGGGATCACGGACGCCGGTCAGGCGGGGTCGGTCCCGGCGGGCAGCAGGACGCGGAAGACCGTACGGCCCGGCCGGCTGTCCACGCCGGCGGTCCCGCCGTGCGCGGTGACCACGGCCCTGACGATGGCCAGGCCCAGGCCCGTGCCGCCCGAGGCGCGGGAGCGCGCCTTGTCGGCCCGGACGAACCGCTCGAACAGGTCGTCCCGGATCTCCTCCGGGATGCCCGGCCCGTCGTCGGCCACGGTCAGCTCGACCCGCCCGGGATCGGGGCCGGAGCCGCCGGGGCCGCCGGATCCTTCCGAGCCGGGCGCGGACGGGACGGCGCGGACCGACACGGTGACCGTGGTGCCCGGCGGGGTGTGCGAGCGCGCGTTGCCCAGCAGGTTGGCGACGACCTGGTGGATCCGGTCGGCGTCGCCGACGATCGTGACCGGCTCCTCCGGGAGCTCCAGCCGCCAGCGGTGACCCGGCGCGGAGACCCGCGCGTCGCCGGTCGCGTCGATCACCACGCGCGTCAGGTCCACCGGGTCGCGGGCCAGCGGCCTGCCCGCGTCGAGCCTGGCCAGCAGCAGCAGGTCGTCGACGAGCTTGCCCATCCGGGAGGACTCGGCGTCGATCCGCTCCAGCGAGTGCCGCACCTCCGGCGACACCTCGCCCGGGTCGCGCCGGGCCAGCTCGGCGTGGGCCCGTACGGTCGCCAGGGGGGTGCGCAGCTCGTGGCTGGCGTCCGCGGCGAACGTCCGCATCCGCTGCTCGCTGGCGTGCCGCCGGGCGAGGGCCTCGCCGACGTGGCCCAGCATGCGGTTGAACGCCGCCCCGACCTGGCCCACCTCGGTCCGCGGGTCCTCGTCCGGAACCCGGTCGGGCAGCGCCACCTCGCCACTGGACAGCGGGAGCGTGCTGACCCGCCGGGCCGTGGCCGCCACCCGCTCCAGCGGGCGCAGCGACAGCCGTACCCAGACCGTGCCCGCCACCCCGGCGAAGACCATGGCGGCGGCGTACATCACGATCTCGATGAACTGCAGGCGGTGCACCATGGCGTTGACGTCCTCCATCGGCAGGCCGTTGACCAGGACGTCGCCGTCCTCGCCGTCGACGGCCATGACGCGGTAGTCGTCCAGCGCCGACAGCTCCACGCTGTGGCCGTGGCCGTCCCTGGGCACCGACGCCAGGACGGTCGCGTCGTCGGCAGACAGGCCCCGGCCGGGCCGCGGGTCGTCCTCGCCCGGCACGACCACGGCGGCGTCGGTCATCCGGCCGTCCACCAGGCGGACGCCCAGCGTGCCGGGGGGTTGCCCGCGGCTGTCGCCGTACCCGCCGTAGCCGCCGCGTTCCCTGCGGTGCTCCAGGGTGGCGGCGAACCTGCCGACCGTCACCGACAGCTGCTGGTCGAGGCGGTTCACCATGAACCGCTCCATCGCCAGGGAGGTCACCGCGCCGACCCCGGCGCAGACCAGCGTGATCAGCACCAGCACCCCGGCGACCAGCCGGGCCCGGATGGTGTGCGGCACGGGGAGCCTCACGGCCGCGGCGCGCGCCGGACGGAGTCTCATGGCCGCAGCACGTATCCCACGCCCCGCACGGTGTGGATCAGCGGCGGGCGGCCCGCGTCGATCTTCTTGCGCAGGTAGCTGATGTACAGCTCCACGACGTGCGCCTGGCCGCCGAAGTCGTAGGACCAGACCTCGTCGAGGATCCGCGCCTTGCTGAGCACCCGGCGCGGGTTGAGCATGAGGAGGCGCAGCAGCTCGAACTCGGTCGGCGTCAGCTCGATCAGTTCCCCGCTCCGGGTCACCTCGCGCGCGTCCTCGTCCATCACCAGGTCTCCCACGGCCAGCCGGTCGCCCTCGGCTGAGACCCGCGCCATGCCGGCGCGGCGCAGCAGGCCGCGCAGCCGGGCCAGGACCTCCTCCAGGCTGAACGGCTTGGTCACGTAGTCGTCCCCGCCCGCGGTGATCCCGGCCACCCGGTCCTCCACGGCGTCCCTGGCGGTCAGGAACAGCACGCACACGTGCGGCGACTCCGCGCGCAGCCGGCGCAGCACCTCCAGGCCGTCGATGTCGGGCAGCATGACGTCGAGCAGCACCGCGTCGGGACGGAACCCGCGGGCGGCGGCCACCGCGGCCGCGCCGCCGGTGGCGCCGCGCACCTCCCAGCCCTCGCGGCGCAGGACGGCGCAGAGCACCTCGACCAGGTCGGGCTCGTCGTCGACGACGAGGACGCGGACGGGGGCGCCGTCGGGTCTCAGGAGCGCGGGAGAGCCGCCGGACGAGGGGAGACCGCCGGAGGCGGGGTCATGGGAGGTCGCGTGCATGGTGGTACCAGGGTCCTCCCCGTCGTCCGTGCGGATCCTCTGACCCGCCTATGAGAATCCTATGAATCGTCAGCGTATGGACGGGTTCAGAGGAAAACGAGAGGTTCCGGGGGCACGGTGGATCACGCTCGACGAGAGGAGACACATCCGTGGCCACCACCTTCGCCGGAACGGGCCGGACCGCCGCCGGACCACCCCGGGCCGTCCCCGCCGGAGGCGTCCGCGCGCGTCCGGAGGCCGTCCTGGCGGCCATCGCCGCCGGGACGCTCGCCGTACTGGTCCTGTGGTGGGTGAACACGCCCGCCGTCGCCGGCCTGGACGGCTGGCTGACCGAGGCGGGCCGCGTCACCGGCCTGCTCGCCGGGTACGCGATCGCGGTGCTGCTGGCGCTGATGGCCCGCGTCCCCGCCCTGGAACGGGGGGTCGGGTCCGACAAGCTGGCCCGCTGGCACTCCATGGGCGGCCGCTACGTCGTCGGGCTGGCGGTCGCGCACGCGCTGCTGATCACCTGGGGCTACGCGGTGACCGAGGGCACCGACGTGGTCAGCGAGACGGTGACGCTGAACCTCACCTACCCGGACATGCTCAAGGCCACCGTGGCGCTGCTGCTCCTGGTCGGCGTCGGCGTCGTCTCCGCCCGCGCCGTCCGGCCCAGGATGCGCTACGAGACCTGGTTCCACCTGCACTTCTACACCTACCTCGCGGCCTGGCTGGCGTTCGGGCACCAGCTCGCCACCGGAGAGGAGTTCATCGGGTCGGCCCCTGTCCGGGCCGCCTGGTACGCCCTGTACCTCTCCGTCGCCGCGCTGCTCCTGTGGTACCGCTTCCTCACCCCGGTACGGCAGGCGTTCCGGCACCGCCTCCGGGTCGCCCGGATCACGCCCGAGGCCCCCGGGGTCGTCTCCGTCCACGTCACCGGGCGGAACCTGGACCGGTTGCGGGCCGAACCCGGCCAGTTCTTCCGGTGGCGGTTCCTGACCCGGGACCTGTGGTGGTCGCCCAACCCCTACTCGCTGTCGGCCCCGCCCACCGGCGACGGGCTGCGGATCACCGTCAAGGACCTCGGCGACCAGAGCCGCCGGATCGCCCGGCTGCGCCCCGGCACCCGCGTGGTGGCCGAGGGCCCCTACGGGGCGTTCACCGCGTCCCGCCGCCGCAGGCGCAAGGTGCTGCTCGTCGCCGGGGGAGTGGGCATCACCCCGGTGCGCGCGCTGTTCGAGTCGATCCCGGCGGCCCCCGGCGACCTGACCCTCCTCTACCGTGCCCGGACCCCCGGCGACCTGGTGTTCCGCGCGGAGCTAGAGGAGATCGCCGCCCGCCGCGGCGCGGTGATGCACTCCTGCCTCGGTCCCCGGAGCGGGATCGGCGACGCGTTCGCGCCCGCCAGGCTCCGCGGGCTCGTCCCGGACCTCCCCGGCCACGAGGTCTACGTCTGCGGGCCCGCCGGTCTGACCGCCGAGGTGGTGTCGGCGCTGCGCGCCGCCGGGGTGCCGAAGCGGCACATCCACCACGAGGCGTTCGAGTTCTGAGCGCCGGGCCGCCGAAGCGGATCCGAATCACCCGGCGCGTCCCGAAGCCGCTTCCGAGCACCGGGTCGCCGAAGCCGTCCCGAAGCACCCGGCATATCCCGAAGCCGTCCCGAAGCACGTCACACCACTAAGGAACACATATGCGCAGAGCGATCGCGGCGGTCCTCGCCACCGCCGTCGGCCTGGTCCTCCTCCTGTCGTTCAAACCCCACGAGGTGGCGACGACCGCCCAGCGGCCCGCCGCGGTGTCGCGCGACGGCTCCGGAACCGGCGCCGGCTCCTCCGGTTCCGGAACCGGAGGCGACACGGACGGCGGGTCCCGCCGGTCGCCGGGCGGCTTCGGCCGGTTCGGCGGCGATGACGACGACGACGGTTTCGGCGGCGACCGGGGCGGAGAGGGCGGCGGGAACGGCCGGACCTCGGCGGACCAGGGCTCCTGGACCGGGCCGGGCGCCACCGCCGGGGCCGCCGCCGGCGACAGGACGGTGGCCGGCGACGCGGCCGACACCCGCTGGGGCCCGGTGCAGGTGGAACTGGTGCTCTCCGGCGGGAAGATGGCCGGGATCAAGGTGCTCCAGGCGCCGATGGGCAACCACCGCGACATCGCGATCAACGACGAGGCGCTGCCGATCCTCAACGAGGCGGCGCTCTCGGCGCAGTCCGCCGACATCGACACCGTCTCGGGCGCCACCTACACCAGCGACGGCTACATCCGCTCGCTGCAGAGCGCCCTGGACAAGGCGGGCCTGTGACGACCGGCCCGCGCCGTCCCGGCGTCCCGGCCACGGCTCCCCGGGCCGGGGACCGGCGCGTCTTCCTCCCCGGCGGCCCGCACGCCACCCCCGGCGCGCACCCGGGTGACTCCGCCGGGGAGCGCTCGGCGGCGGTCCGGCACGTCGAGCACATGATGGGCACGGTCTTCTCCTTCGACGTACGGCCCCCGTACGGCGCCGGGGACGCGGGAACCGCCGGGGAAGCCGTCGCCGAGGCCGTGGCGTGGCTGCGCCGGGTCGACGAGGTCTTCTCGACCTACCGGCCCGGCAGCTTCGTCAGCCGCCTGGACCGCGGGGAGATCGGCCCGGCCGACTGCCCGCCGGAGGTCGCCGAGGTCCTCGGCCTGTGCGAGGCGGTGGCCGAGACCTCCCGTGGATACTTCACGGCACGGCCCGGGGGCCGCCTCGACCCCTCCGGCCTGGTGAAGGGCTGGGCGATCGAGCGGGCGTCGCGCATCCTCACCCGGGCGGGCGCGGTGAACCACTGTGTGAACGGCGGCGGCGACGTCCAGCTCGCCGGTACGGCCGCGCCCGGCCGCCCGTGGCGGGTCGGCGTCGCCCACCCGCTGCGCTCCGGCGAACTCGCCACCGTCGTCACCGGCAGCGACTCCCCGGCCGGTGTCATGGGCCCACCGGCGAGCGGTCTCACGGGTTCCGTGGGGAACGGCCTCACGGACGTCACGGTGAGCGGGCTCGCCGTGGCGACCTCCGGCACGGCCGAACGCGGCGCGCACATCGTCGACCCGCGCACCGGCCGCCCCGCCGCAGGGCTGGTCTCCGTCACCCTGGTGGGCGAGAGCCTGACCCTGGTCGACGCCTACGCCACGGCCGCCTTCGCCATGGGCGGCGCGGCCCGCGAATGGGTGGAGGGCCTCGACGGGGTGGAGGCGTTCGCGGTCACCGCCTCCGGCGGCACCTGGCGCACCCCGGGCTTCCCGGGCCCCGCGCCGCCCGCCGTACGGTGACCCGCGCCGCCTGCCGTACGGTGACCCGTGTCGCCCGCCGTACAGGGGTCCATGCGGCCCGCCGTGCCGGGCGGGGGTGTTCGGCGGCCGGGCGGTATCTCCGCCGGCGGCCGGGTAGCGACCCCGATGCGAGGACGCGCCGGCGCCCGGCCGGTGCGGGGACGGAGGGGACACCGTGCCGCAGTGGGCCGAGGCGGGACTGTGGGGGCTGGTCGCCGGAGGCGCCCTGGTCATCGGGGCGGCGATCGCCTGGACGGTACGGGTGCCGCCCAAGGTGATCGCCTCGATCATGGCCTTCGGGGCGGGAGTGCTGATCTCCGCGCTCGCGTTCGACCTCGTCGACGAGGCCGAACGCTCCGGGGGGCTGGTCCCGGCCATGAGCGGGTTCCTCGCCGGGGCGGTGGCCTACGTCGCGGCCAACGCCCTGCTGTCCCGGCACGGCGCCCGGCACCGCAAGCGCTCCGGGGACCAGCAGGCGGGCGAGAGCGGGTCGCCGGGCAGCGGCGCCGCCATCGCCATCGGGGCCCTGCTCGACGGCATCCCCGAGTCCGTCGTCCTCGGCCTGTCGCTGCTGCACGGCGGCGAGGTCGGCGTCGCGGTGCTGGCCGCGATCTTCATCTCCAACGTCCCCGAGGGACTCTCCAGCGCCGCGGGCATGAAGCGGGCCGGCCGCGGCGCGCGGTACGTCTTCGGCGTCTGGGGCGGCATCGCGCTTGCCAGCGCCGCGGCGGCCTGCGTCGGCTACCTCACCCTGCAGAGCGCCTCCCCGGCCCTCATCGCGGTCATCACCGCAGTCGCCGCCGGAGCCATCCTCGCCATGATCGCCGACACCATGATCCCCGAGGCGTTCGAGCGCACCCACGTCCTCACCGGGCTCATCACCACCGTCGGCTTCCTCACCGCCTTCGTCATCGAACGCCTCTGACGCCGGTGGACGGGGCGTCCACGGCGTGGTTAGGATGCGGTCCATGTCAAGCCCCGAGGCGTCAAGACGCTAGCCACCGGTTGTTCGGTGGCCGACCGTGATCCCGTGCCGAAGCGCCGTCGCGTCCGAGACGCCGCGCTTCCCCGCCGTATCCGCCGCTGAGCCTCCGCCGTACGGGCTTTCCCCTCCGGGTTCCGCATCGCCGTAACCACCGTCGCGGTCACGCGCGGTGATGCCCCCTGCCCGAGCGTCCTTCCGGGCCCTTCCGGGTTCCTCCACGCGGTGTCCCCGCGCGCCCGGCCGCCTCGCCGCTCCGAGCGGCGCCGGCCGTGGCCGTCGCGGCGGCTCTCCGCGTCCTCATCACCCCGGAGTCGTCTCGAAGCCGCCTCGGAGCCGTTCCGGAACCACTCCGGAACGGCTCCGAAGCCGCCCCGAGTGACCCCGGACATTCCAACCACGAAACGGTTGTGAGTTCTCGTATGCCAATCGTCATCTACATGCTCGGGCTGGCGGTCTTCGCCCAGGGGACGTCCGAGTTCATGCTGTCGGGGCTCATCCCCGAGATCGCCGACGACCTCGGGGTCTCCGTCCCGGCCGCCGGAACGCTGACCTCGGCCTTCGCCGCAGGGATGATCGTCGGCGCGCCGCTGACGGCCGTCCTCAGCCTGCGGTGGCCGAGACGGCGGGCGCTGCTCGTCTTCCTGGTCGTCTTCACGCTCGTGCACGTCGCCGGAGCGGTCACCACCGACTTCGGCGTCCTGCTGGCCACCCGGGTCGTCGCGGCGCTGGCCAACGCCGGGTTCCTGGCCGTGGGCCTCGCGACGGCGGCGGACCTGGCCGGGCCCGCCGCCAAGGGCCGCGCCACCGCGGTCCTGCTGGGCGGCGTCACCCTCGCGTGCGTCGCGGGGGTGCCCGCCGGCGCGGTGCTCGGCCAGGCGTGGGGCTGGCGCTCGGCGTTCTGGGCGGTGGCCGCCGTCTCGGTGCCGGCCGTCTTCGCGATCCTGCGCTCGGTCCCGGCGGCGCCGGCGGACGCGGCCGCGCCCGGCGCGCGGCGGGAACTGCGGGCGCTGCGCCGTCCCCGGCTGCTGGTGACCCTGTCGCTTGCCGCGCTCGTGAACGGCGCGACCTTCTGCGCCTTCACCTATCTGGCTCCGCTGGTCACCGACGTCGGCGGGTTCGGGCCGGGGTGGGTCCCGGTCTTCCTGGCGCTGTTCGGCCTGGGGTCGTTCGCCGGGGTGACCGCCGGAGGCCGCATGTCGGACGAGCGGCCGGCGCGGCTGCTGGTGCCCGGCGGCGTGGCCCTGCTGGGCGGCTGGTCGCTGCTCATGGCGACCGCGGACGAGGCGGCCTGGGCGTTCGCGCTCGTCTTCGTCCAGGGCGCGCTGTCCTTCGCCGTCGGCTCCACACTGATCACCCGGGTGCTCTACGAGGCCGTCGAGGCGCCCTCCCTGGGCGGCGCGTTCGCGACCGCCGCCCTCAACGTGGGCGCGGCCGCGGGTCCCGTGCTGGGCGGCGCCGCCATCGGCGCGGGCCTCGGCTACCGGTCCCCGCTGGGGGCGAGCGCGCTGCTCGTGGCGCTGGCGTTCGTCACGGCGGGCGCCGCCTGGGCCGTACGGCGCCTCCGGGCCGGCGGCGGGTCGCCCGGCCGGGACGATTCCGGCGATCTTCGTGGTCTCCGGGCGCGCCAGGGCGGAGAATCCCCGTCATGAGCTCATCGCGCCACGACCATCCGCTGCCCTCCGCCCGCGTCGAGGAGGTCTCCGACGGCGTCCACGCCTACATCCAGCCCGACGGAAGCTGGTGGATCAACAACACCGGCTTCCTCGTCGGGCGGCACGGGGTGATCTGCGTGGACTCCTGCGCCACCGAGCGGCGCACCCTGGCCTACCGCGAGGCGATCAGGTCGGTCACCGCCCTGCCGGTGACGACGCTGGTCAACACCCACCACCACGGCGACCACACCTTCGGCAACTTCGCCTTCCCCGAGGCGACGATCGTCGGGCACGAAGGGACCCGGGAGATGATCCTCGCCGAGGGGATCCCGGCGTACCGGACGATGGCCTGGACGGCGGTCGACTGGGGCCGGTCGGAGGTCAGCCCGCCCTTCCTGACCTACGCCGACGGCGTCACCCTGTACTCCGACGAGCTGCGCTGCGAGGTCCGCCACGTCGGCCGTCCCGCGCACACCACCAACGACTCGATCGTGTGGATCCCCGAGCGGTCGCTGCTGTTCGCCGGCGACCTGGTGTTCAACGGGGGCACGCCGTTCGTGATGATGGGGTCGGTGACGGGGGCCATCGAGACGCTGGACGAGCTGGAGAAGCTGGGCGCGCGGACGATCGTGCCGGGGCACGGCGACGTGTGCGGCCCGGAGGTGATCGGCCGGGTGCGGGACTACCTGCGGTTCGTGATGGCCACCGCCGAGCTGGGCCGTTCGGCGGGCCTGACGCCGCTGGAGGCGGCGCGGGAGACCGACCTCGGCGAGTACGGCGGGCTGCTCGACCCCGAGCGGATCGTCGGCAACCTGCACCGGGCCTACGCCGAGCTGGACGGCCTGCCCCGGGGCGAGCCGATCGACCTCACCGCCGCGATGACGGACATGCTCGCCTACAACGGCGGCCGGCCGCTGACCTGCCTGGCCTGACCGCTCGCGTCCCCGGGGCCGCGGAGCCCGGTGTCCTCTCCGGTGACACCGGCCCGCGACCCGCCCCGCGTCCCCGGGCCGGTGGGCCCGCCCCGGGGACGCGGGGTCACCCCGCGACGGCCTACGCCAGGTGACGCGACCACCATTCGAGGACGGCCTCGAACCGCTGCAGGCGGTGCCGGGGACGGCCGCTGCGGGTGAGCTCGTGGCCCTCGCCGGGGAAGAGCAGGAACTCCGCCGGGACGCCGTTGCGGCGCAGGGCGACGTACATCCGCTGGGCCTGCTCGACGGGGCAGCGCCAGTCCTCCTCGGAGTGGACCACGGCGAACGGGATGCTGATCTTGTCGGCGTGGTGGAGCGGGCTCATCGCGCGCTGGACCTCGGGGTCGGGGCCGCAGTAGGCGTCGGCGAAGAACCAGCCGATGTCGGAGGAGCCGGTGAAGGAGTCCCAGGCGTTGACCGCCCGCTCGCTCCAGGCGGCCCTGAACCGCTCCCCGTGGTGGGCGGCCAGCCAGCTCGTCATGAACCCGCCGTAGGAGCCGCCCATCACGCCCACCCGGTCGGCGTCGCACTCGGGCCGCTCCAGCGCCGCGTCCAGCAGGGCGAGGACGTCGTCGACGTCCACGGTGCCGAAGGCGCCGACGACCGCCTGGCCGTGGGCCTGGCCGTACCCGCCCGAACCGCGCGGGTTGGGCAGGACCACCGCGTACCCGGCGCCGGCGTAGACCTGGGTCTCGTCGAAGAAACCCCAGCTGTGGTGGTGGAAGGGTCCGCCGTGCACGTTCAGCAGGACCGGGTGCGGCCCCTCGCCCTCGGGCAGGACGAGCCAGCCGTGCACCGGGTAGCCGTCGGGCGCCACCGCGGTGATCTCCTGGAGCGGGCGCATCCCGGCCAGCGGCCCGGAGAACTCGGCGAGCCTGCCCTCGGGGGTGACCACCTCGCCGGGGCACTCGGGCGTGGAGACCACCGCGACGATCCGCCCGCCGTGCGCGGTGAACGCCTTGACGGCCGCCCGCTCGCCGAGCACCCGGCCGAGCTTCTCCAGCGGCATGTCCTCGGCGGTCGCCGGGACGAGCAGCAGCTCGGTGGCGCCGCGCGTGCGCACCGCCACCAGGACGCCGTCCTCGACCGGTACGGGCTCCAGCGCCTCGCAGTCGACGGACTCCTCCTCGGTCATGCGCGTCCCGGTGGCCGGTTCGCCGCCGATCCGCAGCGGGGCGCGGTGGAGGCCGGTGTTGCGGGCGACGGCGTGGATGCCGGAGAAGGCGGTGCCGAGGTAGAGCACCTCCCCGCCGGGCAGCGCCACGGGGTGGTCCGCGCCGCCCTCGCTGCGCACCACGAGGGCGGGCGCGCCCCCCGCCGCCGGGACCGCGTACAGGTCGGTGTGCAGGCTGTCGCCGTCGAGGTCGCGGGGCGCGGAGACCAGCACGTGCTCGCCGTCGGGGGTCCAGGCGGGGGTGTCGACGTCGTACGGGCCGTCGGTCAGGCGCACCGGCTGGGGGATGTCGGCGAGGGCGTTGACCACGAACAGCGCCGAGCGCCGGTCGAAGGTGAAGCCCACGCCGTCGCGCCGGTAGTTCAGGCCGGTGATGCGGCGCGGCGCCTCGGCGGCGGCGTCCACGCCCTCCTCGGTGCCGTAGCGGCCCTCCTCCGGGGCCCGCGCGGCGAACGCGATCCGGCGGGAGTCGGGGGCCCAGACCGGCGCGCCGGCGCCGAGCGGCAGGTCGGTGACCGGGCGCGGCTCGCCACCGCGGGCGGGCATCACGTACAGCTGCGGCCGGCCGCCCTCCTTCGCCCGCAGGAAGGCCACCCAGGCGCCGTCGGGGGAGACGCGGGGGGCGGTGTCGAGGTCGCCGTGGGTGAAGGGGACGGGCGGGCCGTCCTGAGGCACCCGCCACAGGCCTCCGCGGTAGGCGTTGGCCCCCATGTCGGGGCGGGCGACGTCGACCAGGAGGAGGTCGTCGTGCATGGTGATGCTTCCGGGGACGTGCAGCAGGGCGAGGTCGTCAAGGCGCATGACCTGGGACGTTATCACCGCCATCGTCGCGTTTGGAGAACGCTGAGGTGGTTTGTCGGTGTCGTTAGGGAGCGAACGGGTCGATCATGGTGACACCGGGCACCGAGCCGATCGCGGCCAGAGCCGGCCCCGCCTCCTCCAGGCCGATCGTGCGGGTGATCAGCAGGTCGGGGCGGAGCAGCCCCGCGGTGACCGTCTCCAGCATCGCCGGGTAGGCGTGGGCGGCCATGCCGTGGCTGCCCAGCACCTCCAGCTCGTGGGCGATCACCCGCCCCATCGGCAGGGCGGTCAGGCCCGGGAGCAGGCCGACCTGGACGTGCCGGCCCCGCCGCCGCAGGCTCCCGATCGAGGAGGCGCACGTCCCGGGGCTGCCGAGAGCGTCGATCGAGACGTGCGCCCCGCCGCCGGTCACCTCCCGGACGCGCTCGGCCACGCCGCCGTCCTCCGGGACGACATCCCCCGGGACGGCGGCGGCCGGAGAGACGGGCCCCGGACCGGCGGACGGAGCCCCGCCTCCCGGGGCGGCGGCGACGCAGGCGGCGGCGCCGAACCGGGCGGCCAGCTCCAGCGCCCGAGGGGAGACGTCCACGGCGACCACCCGGGCCCCGGCCGAGGCGGCGATCATCACGGCGGACAGGCCGACGCCGCCGCAGCCGTGCACCGCCACCCACTCGCCGGGCCGTACCCGGCCCACCGAGACCACCGCGCGGAAGGCCGTGGCGAACCGGCAGCCCAGGCTCGCGGCGGCGGGGAAGGACACCGCCTCCGGCAACCCGACGAGGTTGACGTCCGCGTTCTCCAGCGCGACGTACTCGGCGAAGGAACCCCAGTGGGTGAATCCCGGCTGGGTCTGCCGCTCGCACACCTGCTGGTCGCCGGCGGCGCACGCCGGGCAGGAGCCGCAGGCGCAGACGAACGGGACCGTGACCCGGTCACCGGGCCGCCAGGAGCGCACGCCGTCACCCACCGCCGCCACGACCCCGGCCAGTTCGTGCCCGGGGACGTGCGGCAGGGCCCGGATGTCGTCGTCGTGGCCCTGCCAGCCGTGCCAGTCGCTGCGGCACAGCCCGGTCGCCGCCACCCGCACCACCACCCCGCCGGACGGCGGCGCCGGATCGGGCACCTTCCTGACCTCGAGATCGGCCCCGAAGGCGTCGAAGACCACGGCTCGCACCCGGCACACCTCTTTCCCGGCTTCCCCGGCTTCCCCGGCTTTCCCGTTTCCCGGCTTCCCCGGCCTTCCCGGCCGGCGGGTTCCGCACCGCCTCCCGGCCTGCGGTTCCCGCGCCGCGTCCGCGGCACTCGCAGGATGCCACGCGGTCGGCCGCGCGTCCCACCCGCCCCCGCCCCCGCCCCCGCCCCCGCCGCGGGCCGCGCCTTCGGTCCGGCCGTCCCCGCCCCGCTTGTCCCCGGCCCGTGATCCGGCTCCCGGACCGTCCACGTCACCGGGCCTCCTGCCCCTCCCGTCGCGGACTGTGATCCATCCCCCACCCGCTCGCCTGATTAGAAGCCCCCACCTGGGAGAGTAGGAGGGGGTCACGAGGACCAACTGATCGGATGGTGCGATGGGCCGGCAACTCGACAAGGACCGGTTCTCCGAGGTGGAGTTCATCCGCTTCGGCGAGCGGCTGGCGGAACAGGTGGCCACGTTGCGTGAGACGCTGGCCCGGCCCGGCTTCGGGGAGGGCCCGCTGACCGTCGGCGCCGAGCTGGAGCTGTTCCTCACCACCCCCGACGGCAGGCCGCTCCAGCGCAACCGGGAGGTGCGCGAGGCCGCGTCCGACGACCGGCTGGTGTCGGAGCTGGGCCGGTTCAACCTGGAGGTCAACCTGACCCCGCTGCCGCTCGCCGGGCGGCCCTTCACCGCGATGGCCGCCGAGCTGCGCGAGACCATGGACATGGTGGACAAGGCCGCGGCGACGCAGGGCGGCCGGTCCGTGGCGATCGGGATCCTGCCCTCCCTCAGCGAGTTCGACTTCACCCACGAGGCGCTCAGCGACGAGGCCCGCTACCGGGCGATGACCCGGGGCATGCGCCGGCTGCGCGCCGAGCCGTTCCGGGTGCGCATCAGCGGCGCCGAGGAGCTGGAGCTGGAGGTCGAGGGCGTCATCCTGGAGAGCGCCAACACCTCCTGGCAGGTCCACCTGCGTACGGCCCCGGCCGACTTCGCCCGCGTCTACAACGCCGCCCAGCTCGCCATCGGCCCGGTCCTCGCTGTCAGCGGCAACTCGCCCGGCTTCCTGGGCAGGCGGCTGTGGGAGGAGACCAGGATCGCCCTGTTCGAGGAGGCGGCCGACGACCGCGACGTCGAGCGGCTCGACCGCAGGGACCGGCGGGTGGCCTTCGGCTCGGGGTGGGTCGGCGGCGCCGAGGAGCTGTTCGAGGCGTGCGTCCGCGAGTACGAGCCGGTGGTGCCGGTGCTCACCGACGCCCGGGACGCGGTGGGCGAGGCCCCGGAACTGGCCGAGCTGCGGCTGCACCAGGGCATGGTGTGGCTGTGGAACCGGCCCGTCTACGACCCGGCCGACGGCGGCCACCTGCGGGTGGAGATGCGGGCCCTGCCCGCCGGGCCGACCCCCGCCGACATGGTGGCCAACACCGCCTTCATGCTCGGCCTCACCCTGGCGATGGCCGAGGAACCGGTGCACGAGACGCCCTTCGCCGACGCCTACCGCAACTTCTACCGCGGCGCGATCAGCGGCCTGGACGCCCCGATGGCCTGGCCGGGCCGGGACGGAGAGGTCCCCGCGCACCGGCTCGTCGAGGACCTGCTGCCCATGGCGGCGGACGGCCTGGTGCGGGCCGGCGTGGACGCGCAGGAGGCGGAGCGGGCGCTCGACGTCATCCGGGAACGCGCCGGGCGGCGCCGTACCGGTGCGGTCTGGCAGCGCGAGAAGCTCGCCGAGCTGGGCACCGACCCGGCGGCGCGGGCGCGCCTGGTGACCCGTTACCAGGAGCTGGCGCTGACCGGGGAGCCGGTGCACACCTGGCCGCTTTGAGGACCTCCGCGAACCGGGCGGACCTCCGTTCCGTGCTCGGCATGTCAGGCATGGGCTGATTCACCGCCTCATCGGGCTCCTGAATGATCCGTATATCGGCATACTCGTGAACTCCACGTCTCGACCCGCCGGGCCCGGCGGCGACCGGAGGAGGAGCGACCCCGATGAGTGCGATGAAGACCACGGCCGTGAAGCCGTTCGAGCTGAGGCGCAACGACGGCGACCTGCCGGCCGGCGCCCGCGCGCTGGGCGAGCGGCTCGGCCGTGTGCCCCTCGCCACCGCCCTGGCCAAGGCCAACAGGGTCGCCGTCAGGAAGGGGGCGTCCGGCGCCGGGGCGTTCTCCGGCATGAAGCCCCGGCCGGTGGACTGGTACTGCTTCGACGACGCCGACAACGCCGTCACCGACTGGTACCCGCAGGGCCTGACCAGTTCCTCCGACGCCGGGGCCCGCGGTGACGTGTTCGTGGTGAGCTGGTACTTCAAGCCGCAGAACGCGCCCGAGCGCGGCATCCGGCTGTCCTTCCTCGACACCGCGACGCTGCGCTACCGGCACGTCCTGCTCGTGACGGCCAAGCCCGACGGCGGGATCGCCCCCATCGACATCCACGCCGGCGGCGTCGCCTGGTACGGGGACCTGCTGTACGTCGCCGACACCGGCCGCGGCCTGCGCGTCTTCGACACCCGGCACATCTACGAGGTGAACGGCGACTCCAAGACCACCATCGGCAGGAAGGGAGCGACCTACAACGCCTTCGGCTACCGCTACGTGATGCCGCAGACCGGCGCCTGGGCCGCGACGGGCGACGCCCGGTTCTCCTTCGCCTCCGTCGACCGGACGGGCCCGGTGCACACCCTGATCGGCGGCGAGTACGTCGACGCCCCCGGCACGCCCGGCAGGGTGGCCCGCTGGCCGCTGGAGCCCGGCGGCCCGCTGCGCGCCGACGCGGGCGGCGTCGCCGCGGCCCAGGACGCCTACGTGCTGCCCGAGCCCAGGATCCAGGGCGCGCTCTCCCACGGCGGCACCTGGTATCTCAGCCAGGCGGCCGGCTCGACGCGCAACGGCGTCCTGATCGTGGTCGGCGACACGGTCGCCAGGCGGCCCTACCCGGTGGGCCCGGAGGACCTCACCTGCGTCCGCGAGCGCGGGACGCTGTGGAGCGTGACCGAGTTCGCACGCCGCCGCGCGGTGTACGGCGTGCCGCTCTGACTCAGTGCAGGGAGCCGCCGACCAGGCGCAGGTCGCCCTCCATGAACGAGGCGGCGGTCACGATCGCGGCCAGCGCCTCGGCGACCAGCGCGGGCGGCATGGACGGCGCGGCCCGGTCGAGGACCTGCCCGGGGGCGAACGGCACGTGCACGAACCCGCCGCGGATGTCGGGCCGCTCCGTGGCGATCAGGTGCATCAGGCCGTAGAAGAGGTGGTTGCAGACGAACGTCCCGGCGCTCTGCGACACGCTCGCCGGGACCCCCACCGCCCGGGCCGCGGCCACGCACGCCTTCACCGGCAGCGTGGCGAAGTAGGCGGCGGGCCCGCCGCGCACCACCGGCTCGTCGATCGGCTGCCGCCCGGCGTTGTCAGGGATGCGGGCGTCGTCGAGGTTGACGGCCACCCGCTCGACCGTCACGTCGGCCCGGCCGCCGGCCTGCCCGACGCAGACGACCACCCGGGGGTCGTGCTCGGCGACGGCCTCCCGCAGCCGATCCACCGCCGCGCCGAACACGCACGGCACCTGTACGGCCCGCACCCCGGGGACGAGTCGGACCGCCTCCCACGAGGGGTTGACGGTGTCGCCGTCGAACGGCTCGAAACCGGTGAGCAGGACGGTCATCGGCGGGCCTCCGGCACGGAGCAGGCGGGGGTACCGCCGGGCAGGCGGCCCCGGTTGGCGGACACGAGCCGGTAGCCCCACCCCGCCGCCCGCCGCAGCAGGGGGAGCCGCATCAGGGAGCCCGCGACGCTCCAGGGCGGTCCCGCGCAGATCAGCAGCCTGGCGACGGCCTGCGCCCCGCCGTACAGCCTGCCGTCCTCCGCCCACAGCACCTCGTGCTCGGCGCGCTCCCGGGTGGCGCCGAGCGCGGCCAGGTCGGCCGTCTGCAGGGGTACGGCGCGGGCCCGGAGACCGATCCGGCGCTCGGCGAACCGGACGCAGGAGGTGCAGAAGCCGCAGTCGCCGTCGTAGACCAGTATCGGTTGTTCCGTCATGCGGTGACCATACCCACACGAATCACCCGAGAACGGGCGGGAGGTTCCCGGGTGGGCCGCGGAGTCACCCGAGAACGGACGGCCCGTCCCCGGGCGGGCCGTCGAGATGCCGGAACGCCTCATGGGCCGAACGGACGCTGTCGCGCAGCGCCCGCTCCAGCCGCCCGGCGTCCCCGGCCAGCCGGTCGATCTCCGGAACGGCCGCCGAGTCGGCGCCGGTCTCGGCCAGGAGCTCCTCGTAGCGGGGGAGCCGCTCCCGCAGCTGCTCGATCTGCTCGTGGGCGCGCAGCGCCCGCTCGGCCTCGGTCACGTGGCGGGCGTAACGTTCCAGGGCCTCGACGCGGGCGACGACGGCGGCCTCGCTGGCGGCCAGCGCCCGCTCCAGCGGCGCCATGGCGGCGGCCACCTCCGGGGTGCTGCCGCCGTACAGCAGGTCGCGGTGCTCGCCGCGCAGCGCCGACAGCTTGGCCAGCAGCCGGGCGATCTGCCACTCCTCGGCGGGCAGCATCACCGAGTTGCGCACGTCGTCGAGCATGCCCAGGGCGTTGATCCGCGAGCGCATGACGGTGTCGACGGCCCGCCCGGCCCGCTCCAGCAGCGGTCCGGCGGCGTCGTCGAAGTCCTCCGGCAGGAGGTAGCGGCCCTCGTACCAGTGGGCGTGCCGGGAGATCTCGTAGTCGCCGGCGTCGCCGTCCTCGTCACCCTCGCCGGCATCGGGGAACTGCTGGGCGGCGATCGTGCCGATCAGCGCCACGAAGGCGAGCATCCCGATCAGGAAGAAGGGGATCCGCCCGATGTTCATGGCGAGCAGGCCCAGCAGGACGCCCGACAGGATGACGATGCGGACCTTGGGCGCGATGCCCCTGCGGTCCTCGCGGACCGGTACGGGAGCGGGCTGCCAGCCGGCCCTGACCCTGGAGAGCAGCCGGGCGTTCCGGCGGAACAGTTCCGCGACCTCCGCCGGCACCTCCGGGTCGACTACCACCCGCTGCACGGGCTCACCCCCTTCGCACGGTTGGGAATCGTCTCCTCCTTCTCAGCCTTCGAGGTACCGGAACGCCTCGTGGGCGGAGCGGACGCTGTCGCGCAGCGCCTGCTGCAGCCGGGCGGCGTCCTCGCTCAGCGTGCCGATCTCCGGTGCGGAGAAGCGGGAGGCGCCCGTCTCCGCGACGAGCTGCTCGTACTCCGGCAGGTAGGCGAGCAGGGCCTCGATCTGCCCCCGCGACGCCAGCGCGTGGTCGGCCCGCGCCACGTGGCGGGCGTAGCGCTCCAGGGCCTCGACGCGGGCGACGACGGCGGCCTCGCTGGCGGCCAGCGCCCGCTCCAGCGGCGCCATGGCGGCGGCCACCTCCGGCGTCCGGCCGCCGCGGGCCAGGTGCCGGTGCCTGGCCCGCAGGGCCGACAGCTTGGTCAGCAGCCGGGCGATCTCCCATTCCTCGGCCGGCAGCATCACCGAGTTGCGCACGCTGTCGAGCATGCCCAGGGCGTTGACCCGCGCGCCCATGATGCGGTCGATCGCCTTCTGCACCCGGCCGAGCAGGGCCCGCGAGGGGAGGTCGAAGTCCTCCAGGACCAGGAAGCGGCCCTGGTGGAACCGCGAGTGCCGGTACAGCACGCGCTCCGTCGAGTCGGCCGGCAGGGGCTTCCTGGCGAGGTAGACGCAGGCGAGGACGATCAGGTAGACGGTGCCGAGGGTGCCCAGGAACACCCCTGGAGCGCCGACGAGCAGCGTGACGAGGACCGTCAGGAACGTCAGCACCCCGAGGGACACCAGGACGGGGACCGGGAAGTGGGGACCGCTCGGTTCGGGGTTCCAGCCGGCCCGGTAGCGGGAGAGCAGCGGGCCGTTCCGTCGCATGAGGTCGGCGACGTTCGCGGGCACCTCCGGGTCGACCACCACACGCAGCACAGGCTCGCCCCTTTCGCGATGGTCAAAAGAGCATAAGCGATGAATAGATTCCGGGTTATGTCCCGATGCTGCCTCCTGTCGCCGCCCGGCGCGTACCGGAAACGCGGGAAGCCCGGAAACGGGAGGCGGGGAAAGAGCGGCCGGAGGGGGAGGCCGCGAGGGCGGGTGGAGCGGAACACCCGAGGTGGGACGGCCGGAAGCGGTGCTCCGGCGGCGGCGCCGCGGGCGGGCCCGCCGGAACCGGTTCCCGGAACGAGGGATGCCGGGACGCGCCCGGAACGGCGTGCCCAGGGGTGGGCGACCGGCGGCGGGAGCGGCCCGGAAACGAAGAGATCCCCGGGTCCTGGACCCGGGGATCTCTGTCGGTGGACGATACTGGGATTGAACCAGTGACCTCTTCCGTGTCAGGGAAGCGCTCTCCCGCTGAGCTAATCGTCCTTGGAATATCAGAGCGGAAGACGGGATTCGAACCCGCGACCCTCACCTTGGCAAGGTGATGCTCTACCACTGAGCCACTTCCGCGTGCTCCCCGGCCTGTCGACCGGGGCACGTGCGCCACTTTACCGGATCCTCACGGGTCCGGCGTCCGTGCGCCGAGGTGGAGACGGGATTTGAACCCGTGTACACGGCTTTGCAGGCCGTTGCCTCGCCTCTCGGCCACTCCACCAGCCGGACCCCGGGGGGTCCGCCGAGCGGAAGACGGGATTCGAACCCGCGACCCTCACCTTGGCAAGGTGATGCTCTACCACTGAGCCACTTCCGCGTGCTCCCCGGCCTGTCGACCGGGGCACGAGAAAACTCTAGCGCCTCCCGAGCGTGCTCGCGCGCAACCGGAGACAACCAGGGGTCGATCGGGGGGCGGGAAGGGGGTCCGGGCGGACCTCGGCCGGGCGTCACCGGCCTCCCCGCGCATCGGGTACGGCTCCTCGGCCGGGCGTGGCTCCCGGCTGAGCATGATCTCCCGGCCGGGCGCGGCTCCTCAGCCGGGTACCACCGTGACGTCCGCCGCCCTGACGAACATGACCCGGTGGCCGAACTGGATCTGGTGGTAGCGGGTCCGGCCCGTGACGACGCGGTGGGACGCCGGGGAGAATCCGCCCGTGTGGAAATAGGACGCGCGGCAGGTCAGGCCGAGGCTGTAGAACTGCCCGGCCGGGAGGGTGTACTGCAGGGGGGCCGGCTGCTGCACCGGTATGCCCGGCGGGTAGGCCGACGCCTCCGGGTAGGCCCTGCCGTACACCTTGACGGAGGCGAGACCCGGGCGGGGCGTCACCAGGGGGCCGGAGGCGGGCACGGACCTGCGGGCGCCCGCCGGGTCGTAGAACCAGGCCCGCTGCCCGAGGTACCAGATCGCGGTCCAGTCGCCCCGGCGGCCGGCGAAGGCGTAGCGCTGGCCGGTGGAGGCCCGCCCCGCGTGGTCGTACACGCTGTAGGTGGACTCCCCGGTGGGGTGCTTACCGGCGTCGCGGACCAGCGGTGAGGCGGGGGAGGGGCGGACGTGCAGCCAGACCGTGCCGGACCCGCGGCGGCACCGGCCCGACTTGGTGCAGCCGCTGAAGAAGGACGTGTTGGCGGCGTAGTCGGGCTTGATCATCACCGAGCGCGCCGCGTGCGCCGGGCGTGACGCGGCCGCCGCCGAGACGAGGGAGACCTCCCGGCCGCGTACGCCGGTCAGCGGGCTGCCGAGCAGCGTGAAGTAGTGGTCCCAGTCCCAGTAGGGGCCGGGGTCCTCGTGCATGCCCTGCACGGTCGCCGGGGTGGCGCCGGGCACGTTGTCGTGGCCGAGGATGTGCGCCCGGTCTAAGGGGACGTCGTACTTGCGGGCGAGGTAGCGGACCAGGCGGGCCGAGGCCCGGTACATCGCCTCGGTGTACCAGGCGCCCCCCTTGGCGAGGTAGCCCTCGTGCTCCAGGCCGATGGAGCGGGAGTTGAAGTACCAGTTGCCCGCGTGCCAGCCGACGTCCCCGGCCCGCAGGTGCTGGGCGATGTGGCCGTCGCTCGAGCGCAGGGTGAAGTGCCAGCTCACGTACGTGGGGTCCTTGACCAGCCGGGTCATGACGTCGTAGGGCGACTCCCCGTCGTGGATGACGATGTAGTCGATCGGGCGGGTCCCCGGGTAGCGGTCGTGGTTGCCGTGTCCGCCCTTCTTCAGCCGCCGGTAGGCGGCCGGGATCCACTCGCAGGCCAGGGCGGGCGGGCAGTCGGGGGCGGCGGCCGCCGTCGCGGCGGGCAGCCCGGTCTCCCCGGGCCCCCGTTCCGGCGCGGCGGAGGGGTCGGCGGGCAGGACCACCCGCTCGCCGTCGTCGGTCACCCGCGCGGCGCCGGAGCGGATCGTCGCGTACACCTCGTCGGCGAACATCGCCGCGGTCCCGGCGTCCGTGGCGCCGGAGTAGCGGGCGACCGCGCCGTACCAGCCCGCCGGGTCCGCCCCGGGCCGCGCGCCGGCGCGTCGCTGGTGGTCGGCCAGCAGCGCGGCGCCGCCCAGGATGTTGGCGGAGGGGTCACGCCGGAGCTCGGCGGGGGCGAGACCGGTCAGCTCCGCGGCCCGGTGCAGGGTGTCGGCGGGCGGTACTGCCGGCGGCACGGCGGTCCGCTCGCCCCCGGCGGCCTCCCGGACCGTGCCGCCGGAGGGCCCCGCGGTGTCCCGGGCCGCGCCGCCGGAGGGTCCGGTGGTGCTCCGGGCCGTGTCTCCCGCGTCTCCCGTGTCTCCCGAGGGGCTCGCGCCGCCGGACGGACGTGCGGGGCGCGCGCCGGCCGGGACGCCCGCGGAGGGGTCGACCAGGTGCATCGGGCCGTACCCCGCCGACACGCTGGGCAGGCCGTTGTGGGTGTCCCACCGGGACTCCAGGTAGGAGACCGCCAGCAGCACGCTCTCCGGCACGCCGTACCTCAGCGCGGCCTGGGCGAAGGCCGCCTGGCGGCCGGCCGGGGACGAGGCTCCCGCGGGAGGGGGCGGGGCCAGCAGGGTCAGGGCGGCAAAGACGGTGGGGCCCGTCAGACGGCGCATGGTGTTCCTCCGGCCAGTTGACTACCCAGCGTTATGAGAGACTACTCACCGTCCCAGGGTGCGGGCGTCGTACGGCATAAGGGGGGATCTCTGCCCGGAAGCGGGCAGGAAAATTGGTAATTGACGTTGGTTATGCGTATGGTCCTGCCCTGTGGCCACGGCATGGCAGCCCCATGAGGAGCTGATTACCCATCTGGTCCGGACGAGCTCCCTCGGTCCGGGCGAGGCGGCGCGGGTCGTGGCGGACGTGCTGGCCTACTTCTCCGAGCCCGTCGAGGAGTTCGTCCGGCGTCGTCACGCCGAGCTCAAGGCCAAGGGGATGGTCAACGACCAGATCTTCCCCCGGATCGCCGCCGAGCTGCCCGCCCGCCGTGTCGCGGCACCCCAGCTCACCCTGCGCCAGCTGCGCCGGATCGTCTACGGGTAAGGAGTGCGACACATGTGCGGGATCGTGGCCTATGTGGGGCCGAAGGACGCGGCGCCGATTCTTCTGGAGGGCCTCGCGCGGCTGGAGTATCGCGGCTACGACTCGGCGGGGCTGGTGGTCTCCAACAGGGGCCTGAAGACGCGCAAGGTCAAGGGCCGGGTGGGCGACCTGGCCGCCGTGGTGCCCGCGCGTTTCAAGGGCACCCTGGGCATCGGGCACACCCGCTGGGCCACCCACGGCGCGCCCAGCGACGCCAACGCCCACCCCCACCTTTCCACCGACGAGCGCGTCGCGGTCGTGCACAACGGCGTCATCGAGAACGCCGACGAGCTGCGCGCCAAACTGGAGGCCGACGGCGCGGTCTTCGTCTCCGAGACCGACACCGAGGTGCTGGCGCACCTGATCGCCCGCACCGTCGAGGAGTCCGACTCGCTGGAGGAGGCGGTCCGCACCGCGCTCAAGCGGATCGTCGGCACCTACGGCATCGCGGTGATCGACGCCCGGCGGCTCGGCGAGGTGGTCGTGGCCCGCAACGGCAGCCCGATCGTGCTGGGCATCGGCGAGAAGGAGATGTTCGCCGCCTCCGACGTCGCGGCCCTGGTCCGCTACACCCGCCAGGTGGTCCACCTGGAGGACGGCGAGCTCGCGGTGCTGCGGGCCGACGGCTTCACCACCTTCGGCGGCGACGCGCGGGAGACCGCCAAGGAGCCGCTGACCGTCGACTGGGAGGCCGGGCACTACGACACCGGCGGCTACGAGCACTACCTGCTCAAGGAGATCTCCGAGCAGCCCGAGACGGTGGCCCGCACGCTGCGCGGCCGCCTCGACGACCGCTTCCACATCGCCCACCTGGGCGGCCTCAACATGGACGCGCGGGAGAGCCGGTCGTTCCGCCGCGTGAAGATCATCGGCTGCGGGTCCGCCTACTACTCCGGCCAGATCGGCGCCCAGCTCATCGAGGAGCTGGCGCGCATCCCGGCCGACGCCGAGCCGGCCAGCGAGTTCCGCTACCGCAGCCCCGTGGTGGAGCCCGACACCCTGTACGTGGCGATCAGCCAGTCGGGGGAGACCTACGACACCCTCGCCGCCGTCCAGGAGCTCAAGCGCAAGGGCGGGCGGGTGCTCGGCATCGTCAACACCGTGGGCAGCGCGATCGCCCGCGAGTGCGACGGCGGCCTGTACCTGCACGCGGGTCCCGAGGTGTCGGTGGCCAGCACCAAGGCGTTCACCTCGACCGCGGTGGCGTTCGCGCTGCTCGCGCTGCACCTGGGCCGGGTACGCGACCTGTCCCCGGCCGACGGCCGCCGCGTCTGCGAGGGCCTGCGGCGGCTGCCCGGCCAGATCGAGGAGATCCTCGCGCTGGAACCCCAGATCAAGGAGCTGGCGGCCAAGTACGCCGATACGGCGAGCATGATGTTCGTGGGCCGGGTCCGCGGCTACCCGGTGGCCCGCGAGGGCGCGCAGAAGCTCAAGGAGATCTCCTACGTGCACGCCGAGGCCTACCCGGCCAGCGAGCTCAAGCACGGGCCGCTGGCGCTGATCGGCCCGGAGACGCCGACCGTGGCGATCGTCCCCGACGACGAGCTGCTGGACAAGAACCTCACCACCCTGGGCGAGATCCGGGCGCGCGGCGGCCGGGTGCTCATGGTCGGGCACCGTACGGCGGACCCGAAGCTGGCCGACGACTGCGTGGTGGTGCCGAAGAACGAGATCGAGCTGGACCCGATCCTGCTGACGATCCCGCTCCAGCTGCTGGCCTACCACGCCGCCGTGGCGCTGGGCCGCGACGTCGACAAGCCCCGTAACCTCGCCAAGAGCGTCACCGTGGAGTGAGCCTGCCGTCCCTCCTCCCGGCGAGACCGCCATATGTCACAGAAAGTGACATAGGTGTAACCTGAGGTATCGGGGGTCTCGGGGGGAGGGCGCGTCGTGCACCGCAGGCGGTTCTTCTCGTTCGCCGCCGGGCTCGCCGTCCTCGGCTGCTGCGGCGGCTGCGGCGGTCCGGACAGGCCGTTCACCGCCATGCTGACCCTCATCGTGCCCGCCGCCCGCGGGCACGGCTGGGATCCCCTCGCCCGCGGCATGGCGGCCGTCGCGGGCGCCGAGGGGCTGGCGCGGGCGGCCGGGGTGGAGAACCGTCCGGGCGGCCCGGCGGGCGCCGCCCTGGAGGCGCTCGCCTCCCATGGGGCGCCCTACGGATCGCCGTCCGGGACACCGTACGGGTCGCGGTCCGGGGCGCCGTCCGGGCCGTCGTCCCGTGAGCGGTCCGTCCGCGACCCGCTCTCCCGCGAGCCGTTCTCCCGGGATGGGAGGCTGCTCCTCGCCGGGATGCCCGCGGTGGCCGGGGCGGAGATCGCCGACACCGCCGCCGTGGTCGACTCCACCACCCCGCTGGCCCGGCTGGCCGGCGACTGGGCGGCCCTGATCGTCCTGCCCGGCTCCCGTCTGCGCTCCTTCGAGGACCTCGCCGCGTTGCTGCGCCGCGACCCGGGCGGGCTGGTGATGGGCGGGCGCCTGGAGGGCGGCTCCGACCACGTGCTCTACGGCATGATCGCCAAATGCCTCGGGGCGGACGCCCGGCTGCTGCAGTACGCCGGGTATCCCACCGCCGCCGACGCCGTCGAGGCGCTCCGCGACGGCCGGGTGGGCGCGATCCTGGGCTCGGCGCGCTCCTTCACGCGCGAGATCGCCGCCGGCCGCCTGCGGCCGCTGGTGGTCTCCTCCGCCGAGCGGCTCCCCGGGATCGACGCGCCGACGCTGATGGAGATGGACGTCCGGCTGGAGTACACCGACTGGTGCGGGGTGTTCGGCCCGCGGGGCATGAGCCCGGACGACCGGGACCGGGCCGTGGCCCTGTGCGACGCCCTCGACGCCTCGCCGCGCTGGCGGTCCCTGTGCGAGGCCGGGGGCTGGAGCCGGATCTACCTCAGCGGCGACGACTTCCGCCAGTGGCTGTCCGGCGAGACCGGCCGGGCCCGTGACGTGCTCCGTGATCTCGGTTTGCTCAAAGCCTTCGCCACAACCTGTTGGGGTAGTTGCGTCCGAAGCCACTACATGTAGGATCCTCGTCGTTGCCGGCTCGCCTTCCGCGTGAAGGCGAGGCAAGAGGGAACCCGGTGCGAATCCGGGGCTGCCCCGCAGCGGTGAACGGGAACGACCGCCGTCAGGAGCACTGGGCCATGCGCCCGGGAAGCGACGGCCAGTAGGCATGCGCCAGGCGCCCGTGAGTCCGAAGACCTGCCGGCGACGGGAAAGACGGGAGAAGGGGACCGGGCCGGGTGCCGGGGCCGCGTGAGGCGGCCCGGGGCGCGCGGCGCGGCCGCCTCTCCCGGCACAGATGTCCAGGGCCTCGAGGGTGGGCCCGCGGACGAGGCGGTCCGGCATGCCCGTGAACCGTTCTCCGACGCGTGCCCTTGACCCGGCGGGAGCCCTACGGGAAGAGCACCGAGCACGCCAGGAGGAAGCACGTGGCACCGATCGTGACCGAGGCAGCCGAGACAGCCGAGGGGACCGGGCAGGCACGCGAGGATCTGGCCGGCCGCCGGCTGGCCATCGAGGAGGCCGCCGCCCGGGTGGTCGCCGATCCGGAGAACTCCAGGGTCGCCGCCGGCCTGCTGGCCGGGCTGATCGCCGACGAGGCCGCCGCCCACGGCGTGCGGACCTTCGCCGGGTCCGTCGCCGCCGCCCACGCCGCCGGGCTGCTGCAGGACGGCCTGGCCGCCTTCGTCGCGGCGCACGCCGCCGAGCTGGACGGCCTCGTCGACGACGCCGCCGACGCCCGGTTCGAGTACTTCGGCCTGCGCACGGTCTACGACCGCTACCTGCTGCGCCACCCCGAGACCCGCGGCGTGCTGGAGCGCCCGCAGCACTTCTTCCTGCGGGTGGCGTGCGGCCTGTCGGAGACGGTGGAGGAGGCCGCCGAGCTGTACCGCCTCATGTCCACCCTGTCCTACCTGCCCAGCTCGCCCACCCTGTTCAACTCCGGCTCCCGCCGCCCCCAGCTGTCCTCCTGCTTCCTGCTCGACTCGCCCCGCGACGAGCTGGAGGCGATCTACGAGCGGTACGGGCAGATCGCGCGGCTGTCGAAGTACGCCGGGGGCATCGGCGTCTCCTGGACCCGGATCCGCTCACGCGGCTCGCTGATCCGCGGCACCAACGGCCACTCCAACGGCGTCGTGCCGTGGCTGCGCACCCTGGACTCGAGCGTCGCCGCGGTCAACCAGGGCGGCCGCCGCAAGGGCGCGGCCTGCGTCTACCTGGAGACCTGGCACGCCGACATCGAGGACTTCCTGGAGCTGCGCGACAACACAGGTGAGGAGTCGCGCCGCACGCACAACCTCAACCTCGCCAACTGGATCCCCGACGAGTTCATGCGCCGTGTCGAGGCCGACGGCACCTGGTCGCTGTTCGACCCCAAGGAGGTCCCGTACCTCACCGACCTGTACGGCGAGGCGTTCGACGCGGCCTACCGCGCCGCCGAGGCCGAGGGCCGGTACGTCCGCCAGGTCCCGGCCCGCGCCTTGTACGGCCGGATGATGCGCACCCTCGCCCAGACCGGCAACGGCTGGATGACCTTCAAGGACGCCGCCAACCGCACCTCCAACCAGACGGCCCTCCCCGGGAACGTCATCCACCTGTCGAACCTCTGCACCGAGATCCTGGAGGTCACCGGCGACGCCGAGACCGCCGTGTGCAACCTCGGGTCGATCAACCTGGCCGCCCACCTCGACGGCGGGCGGATGGACTGGGAGCGGCTGCGCTCCACCGTCCGCACCGCCGTAGGGTTCCTGGACCGCACGATCGACCTGGGCTTCTACCCGACCCCCGAGGCCGAGGCCGCCAACCGCAGGTGGCGGCCGATCGGGCTGGGCGTGATGGGCCTGGCCGACGTGTTCTTCACGCTGCGGCTGCCGTTCGACTCCCCGGAGGCGCTGGAGCTGTCCACCCGGATCTCCGAGGAGATCGCGCTCGCCGCCTACGCCACCTCCTCCGACCTGGCCGTCGAGCGGGGCCGCCACCCCTCCTACGACGAGACCCGCGCCGCCCGCGGCGTGCTGCACCCCGACCACTACGGCGCCGGACGGTCGGCGGAGTGGGCGGCGCTGCGGGCCAGGATCGCCGGGACGGGCCTGCGCAACTCGCTCATGGTCGCGATCGCGCCCACCGCGACCATCGCCTCCATCGCCGGCTGCTACGAGTGCATCGAGCCACAGGTCTCCAACGTCTTCAAGCGCGAGACCCTCTCGGGGGAGTTCCTCCAGGTCAACCGCTACCTGGTCCGCGACCTCACCGAGCGCGGCCTGTGGACCCCGCAGGTCCGCGACGCGATCAAGCGGGCCGACGGCTCGGTCCAGGACGTCCCCGGCGTCCCCGGCGACCTGAAGGCGCTCTACCGCACCGCCTGGGAACTGCCGCAGAAGGCGCTCATCGACCTGGCCGCCGCGCGCATGCCGTACATCGACCAGTCGCAGTCGCTGAACCTCTTCATGGCCACGCCGACCATCGGCAAGCTCTCCTCGATGTACGCCTACGCCTGGAAGTCCGGGCTGAAGACGACCTACTACCTGCGGTCCCGCCCGGCGACCCGGATCGCGCAGACCACCGTGGCCCGCGCCGCCGCCTCCGACGCCTCCGACGCCTCCGTTCCGGAGGCCGTCGCCTGCTCGCTGGAGAACCCCGAGTACTGCGAGGCCTGCCAGTAGGGACCGCCCCGGCTCCCCGTCCCGTCCCACCCGAACCTCTTCACCCGGAACCCACGGAGGGCTCTCCCGATGCTGCTCGACCCCGGAATGGACCTCACGCTGCGCCCCATGCGCTACCCGGACTTCTACGAGCGCTACCGCGCCGCGATCCGCAACACCTGGACCGTCGAGGAGGTGGACCTCTCCTCAGACCTGCCCGATCTCGCCAGGATGACGGCCGAGGAACGCCACCTGATCAACCGGCTCGTCGCCTTCTTCGCCACCGGCGACTCGATCGTGGCCAACAACCTGGTCCTCAACCTCTACCGGCACGTCAACGCCCCCGAGGCGCGGCTGTACCTCAGCAGGCAGCTCTTCGAGGAGGCGGTGCACGTCCAGTTCTACCTGACCCTGCTGGACACCTACCTGCCCGACCACGACGAGCGGGTGCGCGCCTTCGCCGCGGTCGAGCACATCCCCTCGATCCGGGACAAGGCCGAGTTCTGCTTCCGGTGGATCGACTCTCTCGGCGGGCTGGACCGCCTGGAGACGCGCGAGGACCGGCGGGCGTTCCTGCTCAACCTGATCTGCTTCGCGGCGTGCATCGAGGGGCTGTTCTTCTACGGCGCCTTCGCCTACGTCTACTGGTTCCGCTCCCGCGGCCTGCTGGGCGGCCTGGCCACCGGCACGAACTGGGTGTTCCGCGACGAGTCCATGCACATGGAGTTCGCCTTCTCCGTGGTGGACACCGTACGGGCCGAGGAGCCCGGACTGTTCGACGACGAGCTGGGCGAGCAGGTCACCCGGATGCTGGAGGAGGCGGTGGCCGCCGAGCTGGCCTTCGCCGCCGACCTGTGCGGCGACGGGCTGCCCGGAATGGAGGCGGAGCGGATGCGGCAGTACCTTGAGTACGTGGCCGACCAGCGCCTGGTCCGGCTCGGGTTGCCCGTCCGGTACGGCACCGCCAACCCCTTCGCCTTCATGGAACTGCAGGACGTACAGGAACTCGCCAACTTCTTCGAGCGGCGGGTTTCGGCCTACCAGATAGCCGTTGAGGGGAACGTCACATTCGACGAAGCCTTCTGAATACGCGGCGGGCCCGCGGGCAACCCCCCATGGGGGATCGACGACGGGAGGAAAGCCGATCTTGTCCAGATGGATCATCATGCTCATCACGGTGTCCGCCGCCGCCGCCGCGGTGGAGGTGGTGCGCCGCGTGCTGCGGTCGCGGCTGATCGGGGAGAGATGGGTCCTCGCCGGTCCGCTCGTGCACCGCTGTGCCTGGCCCGCTCTGACCACGGCGGTCGTCGTGGCCGCCAAGACCGTCTACGTTCCGAGCATGGCCGAGGGATCGTTCGCCGACGGCATCGAGCAGGTGCTCAGCCTGGCCATGATCGGCGTCGTCTCCTGGCTGGTCATCGAGGCCGCCTACGCGGTCACCGACGTGGTGCTGGACCGGCTGGTGACCGTCCAGGGCGAGCGCAACCGGCGGGCCCGCCGCATCCGCACCCAGATCACCCTGGTCCGGCGGGTGGCCTCCGCGGTGATCATCGTGGTGGCGCTGGGCGCGATGCTCTTCACCTTCCCCCAGGTGCGCGCGCTCGGCGCCGGACTGCTGGCCTCCGCCGGAATCGCCGGTGTGATCGTCGGCGTCGCCGCCCAGTCGACCCTGGGCAACATGCTCGCCGGGCTGCAGCTCGCCTTCAGCGACGCGCTCCGGCTCGACGACGTCGTGGTGGTCGAGGACGAGTGGGGCCGCATCGAGGAGCTCAGCCTCACCTACGTGGTGCTGCACCTGTGGGACGAGCGCAGGCTGGTGTTGCCGGTCTCCTACTTCACCACCAACCCCTTCGAGAACTGGACCCGCCACAGCAGCCGGGTGATCGGCGCGGTGATGCTCCGTGTCGACTGGTCGGTCCCGGTGGACGAACTGCGCACCGAGCTGTACCACGTCCTGCGCGAGCATCCGCTGTGGGACCAGAAGGACTGGGTCCTCCAGGTCGTCGACACCCTGCCCAACGGCCTGGTGGAACTGCGCGCGCTGATGAGCGCCGCCGACTCGCCCAGCGCCTGGGACCTCAAGTGCGACATCCGCGAGCACATGGTCAGGTTCATCCAGGAGAAGTACCCCGACTCGCTGCCCCGCTTCCGGGTGGACGACCGCGCCGCCTGACCGGCCGCGGCACCGCGACCCCGGGGTCCCGTACGGCAGGCTTCCCGTATGGCCGGGCCCGGCCGTACGGTGGGCCCCTACGCGGCCGGGCCTGGCCGCAGCACCCGGGCGGCCCCGGAGATCAGCGCGGTCGCCAGGATCCACCCGGACACGATCAGGGTCCAGGCCAGCCACCGCGTCCAGCCCACCGGCTCCCAGGCACCCCGCTGCTCGAAGACGCTCACCGGGACCAGCAGGTCGAGGGTGTAGGTGAACGGCTGGAAGACCCGGACCTCCTCGGGGTCGATCTTCACCGGAGGCATGGCGCCGAAGGCCACCGTCCCCGCGGTCAGCAGCACCGCCGCCCACAGGGCGGCCAGCCAGGGGCGGTAGCCGTACCCGACGACGAGGTCGAGCAGCCCGCCCCACGCCCGCCCGGCCGGCCGGAGCGTGCCGCGCCGGCCGCGCTGCTTGGCCAGCAGCACCCGGCGCGCGTCCGGCTCGTGGCCGATCCGCCGGTACCACGCCGCGAGCTGCTCGTACGGCTGGGGACGGTGGCCGTCCGGGTCCCGGTTCACCCACGACAATCGCTCGGCCACGTCCCACGGACCCCGCAGGGCCTCGTAGACCAGCCCGTTGAGGTGGACCCCGCCGGGATAGGCCTCCGGCCGGTCGAGCAGGACGCCGATCCGCGAGTAGGCCAGGTTGACCTCCCCCTCGATCCCGGCCGGCATCAGGATCAGCTCGTCCATCTGGGCGTGGCTGAGGTGCAGCACCCGGCCGGGGGCCTTCAGCACCGCGCCGGAGAAGGAGAGCGTGCCGCCGACGCGCGCGCCGCGCATCCGGATCGTGCCGGTCGCGGTGAACCCGGCGCTGAACTCCACGGTCCCGCACTCCAGCATGTCGGCCTCCACCGCGTATGGGCCGGTCGCGGTGACGGCGGCCCCCCGCAGGTAGATGCCGCCGCGGAGCCTGGCCCCGACGAGCCGCAGGCCGCCGGTGACATGCGTGTCCCGCAGGAACGTCGCGCCGGTGACGGTGAGGCCGCCGGCCCACAGGGCACACCGGGCCTGGTCGGCCTCCCGCCCGTACGGGCCACCCTCACTCCTCTCGTACGGTTCCCGCGGCCGCCCGCCGTCCCGCCTGGAGTGCTCACCCTGAGCCGACAGGCGCATCCTGGACAGCCTGAGCTGGCCGTTCACCTGGGCGTCGTCCATGCGGATCCCGCTGCGGACCCGGGAGCCGTCGAGGTCGAACAGGCCGTTGACCGTGCACCGGCCGGCTCGAACGCGTTCCAGATCGCATCCCTGTAACCGCACACCGGCGGCGGTGGCGTCGGTGAGGGAGATGATCCCGGACAGGCGGCAGCCGATCAGGTGCAGTTTGCCGGTGAGGACGGCGTCCGACAGGTCGAGCTCCCCCGTCACCCGCGCCCCCGCCAGCCGCAGTCCGGCGGTCCCGCCCGGCTCGGCCTGCCGGGCGCCGCGCAGCAGCGACGCCAGGACCTCCGCGCGGACCGTCCGCTCCGGCCCCCACCCGCCGCCGTTCGCCGGGTCGTCCTCCTCCGGGTCGCCGGTGCGCAGATCCACCCAGGCGCCCGTGGGGTAGGCGTTCCATACCCGGCGCTCGGCCGGGCTCAGCCTGCGGAACGACCGTGCCGGTCTCATCGAGGCCCTCCTCGCGGGTCCGCGCCCCTCCCCGGCGGGCGGCGCCGCGCCGGTTCCGGGACGGTCCGCCGTCATGATCGGGGAACGTCCCGGGAGAATCTACAACGTGCGGATATCCGATGGTTTCCAGCTGACCACCGGCGACCATGTCGCCACCCTCCGGATCGACCGGCCCGAGAGGCGCAACGCGATGAGCGCGGACATGTGGCGGGTGCTGCCGGACCTGCTCGCGCCGCTGGCCGCCGACCCCGGCGTGCGGGTCCTCGTGCTGACCGGCGCGGGCGGCACCTTCTGCTCGGGGGCGGACATCTCCGAGATCGCCGGTCTGGCCGACGGCGACGACGACACCGGGCTCACCGTCGCCGCCGAACGGGCGCTGACCGCCTTCCCCAAGCCGGTGATCGCGATGATCGAGGGGTTCTGCGTCGGCGGCGGCTGCCAGCTCGCCGTCGCCTGCGACCTGCGGGTGGCCGCCGAGGGCAGCCGCTTCGGCGTCACCCCGGCCCGGCTCGGGATCGTCTACCCGGTCAGTTCCACCCGCCGCCTGGTGGACCTCATCGGACCGCCCGCCGCCAAGTTCCTGCTCTACTCCGCCGAGCTCATCGACGCCGGCCGGGCGCTGCGCACCGGCCTGGTGGACGAGGTCGTCGCCCCCGGCGAGCTGGCCGGACGGGTGTACGGCCTGGCCAGGACCCTGGCCGCCAACTCCCGGCTGACCCTGGCCGCCACCAAGGAGATCGTGGAGGGCCGGGCCGGTGAGGCGCGGGTCCGCGAATGGCAGCGGGCCGCGCGCGAGGAGTCCGCGGAAGGGGTCGCCGCCTTCCTGGAACGCCGCCCGCCCCGCTTCACCTGGACCCCGCCGGGACCCGGCGCCGTCCCCGGCGATGCCCGGGACGGCGTCTCCGGCGGCGGCCCGGACTGAGCCTCGGAGGGTGTCTCCGGTGATGTCCCCGGCGGCCTCTCGAACGGCTTCTCCGGCGACGCCTACTCGGGGGACATGACCTCGTAGAGGTTGCCGGAGTCGTCGCGGAAGAACAGGCCGCGCGGGCACAGCGGATGGTCGACGCGGCCGTTGACGGGGTCGGCGGGGTGGCTGCCGTACGGCACGCCGCGCTCCCGGAGCCGGAACAGGATCGCGTCGAACGTGGCCGGGTCCACGTCGAAGGCCAGGTGGTGTCCCTCGGGCTCCTCGACGGTCATGTAGTCGAGGGTGAGGGAGTCGTTGACCCGGACGGGCGCGAAGTGGCCGCGCGTCCCGGCCGGGGGCAGGCACGCAAGGCCCATGACGTCGGCGAAGAACCGGGCCGCGCGTTCGTTGTCGCGGGCGGGGACGATGGTGTGGTTCAACGTGACGGTCACTTCGCGCCCTCCTCGGCGGAGCCTGGACGGGCCAGCGCGCCGTGCACGAACACGTCCACGAGTTCGGCGACGTCCGGCGCGGTGTCGCCGGCCGGTCGCCTGCTCCCGGCGAACGTCAGGTCCATGAACAGCGCGGCCAGCCGTTCCGGGGGAAGGCGCAGCGCCTCGCGGTCCGGCTCGAACAGCTCGGTCAGCGCCTCGCGGGTCCGCCGGAGGGACGCCTCCCGGCCGCCCGGGGCGTGCGGCCCGCCCGGCCGGCCGGCGGCCGTCCCGTCGGCGGGTTCCCGGTCCGCGGCACCGGCCGGTGCGTCCGTACGGTCCCCGCCCGTGTCGTCGGCCGGTGCATTCGTACGGTCCCCGGCGGGGGAGGGGCGCCGGTCGCGGGACGACCGGTGGCCCGAGGCGTGCAGGGCGCCGAGGACCGTGCCGATCCGCGTCAGGTGGGCCCGCATGGCCTCGGCCGCCTCGGTCAGGCGGACGGCGAGCGGCTGGTCGAGCGGGACGGCGGCGAGCTGTTCCAGCACGTGGTCGGGGCGGAGCGCCTCGGCCACGCAGGCGTCCAACAGCTCGTCCTTGTCGGCGAACACCCGGAAGATCGTGGCCTCGCCGATCCCGGCGGTCCTGGCGATCTGGCTGGTGGTGACGGCGGTGCCGTACTCGGCGACCAGCGGGAGGGCGGCGAGCACGATCATCTCCCGCCGCCGCTCGGGGCTCATTCCCGGCGCTCTGCGCCGGGGGGATGTGGTTTCCATGCCTCTCACGGTATGGAGTGAGTGCTCACTCCGTCAATGGGAATTCGTGAACGGACTCTCATGGGGAAGGTGCGATGATGCCGGACGATGCGGAGATGTTCCGCGACATCGGCGTTTCGGAGAACTTTTCATATACCCGGTTCCGCGTGTCGCCGTCCCCGGGGGAGATTCCTCATCCCGCCCCGATTTCCTGCGGAAACGGTTCTCCGAACACGCCCCGTGACGGCCGGTCACCCTCCATGATGTCCCCTGCGAGGACTCGTCCCCTGCTTCCGATCCTCGCCGGCGCGACGCGCCTACGCTGTTCACCACACCCCCGAGGAGAGAACCCATGGCGACACTGAAGGCACGAGTGAGCCGGCTGGAGGAGGAGTTCATGCTGCTCAGCAGCGAATGCGGAAGAACGGCCTCGGGCCGGGCCTACGACGCGCTGACCCCCGTCTACACCAAGCTCGATGTGATGAGCGAGTGCCTCGGCGGGGTGGAGCATCGGGTCATCGGCCTCGGCTTCGGCATGACCCGCCTGGACACCAAGGTCCTGAACCTGGAGATCGAAACCGAGAAGCTCGGTAAGAAGGTGTCGGAGCTGGACGCCAAGGTCACGGGCCTTGGCGTAAGCGTGTCGAACCTGGGCACCAGGGTCCTCGCGCTGGACGTCAAGGTGTCTGAGGTGGACGCCAAGGTCGACCAGCTCCGCGATGAGATGCGTGCCAGGTTCGCCGGCGTCGACGAGCGCATCGACGGGCTGGATGCCCGTATGGACGGGCTGGATGCCCGTATGGACGGGCTGGATGCCCGTATGGACGGGCTGGATGC
>NZ_JBEZNH010000018.1:125033-129156 GCF_040653115.1 Streptosporangium sp. NPDC048047
TGCCCGCATGGACAAGCTGGATGCCCGCATGGACAAGCTGGAGACGCGGATGGACGGGCTGGAGACGCGGATGGGCGAGATGGCCGCGTTCAACGCGACCATGTTCCAGGCGATCCTCGACCGGCTTCCGGAGAAGCCCTCCGCCAACTGATCCGCCCCTCCGGGGCACCGGGCCGCTCCGCGCGCGGCCCGGCACCCGAGACGCCGGTCAGCCGGCGCGGCCGGGGTCCGGACGCGGCTCGGTGGCCCGGCTCCCAGGCCGCCCGTCAGCGGTCGATGATCTCGTTCTTGCCGATGACCACGATCCCGTTCCTGGTGACCGCGAACCGGCTGCGGTCGTACTCGGGGTCGAAGCCGATCCGCGCCCCGTCGGGGATGACCACGTTCTTGTCGATGATCGCCTTGCGGACGACGGCGCCCCGGCCGATCTTCACGTTGTCCATCAGCACCGAGTCCTCCACCCGCGAGTGCGAGTGCAGCACCACGCCGGGGGAGAGGATCGAGTGGTCCGCCAGGCCGCCGGAGACGATCACACCGGCCGACACCAGGGAGTCGACCGCCCGCCCGACCCGGTCGCCCTCGTTGTGGACGAACTTGGCCGGCGGGAGCGGGTCGTGCCAGGTGTAGATCGGCCACTGCTGGTTGTACAGGTTGAAGACCGGGTGCGGCGAGATGAGGTCCATGTGGGCCTCGTAGAAGGCGTCGAGCGTTCCGACGTCCCGCCAGTAGCCCCGGTCGCGCTCGGTGGAGCCGGGCACCACGTTGTCGGCGAAGTCGTACACCTGGGCGCTGCCGGACTTCACCATCATCGGGATGATGTTCCCGCCGAGGTCGTGCTTGCTGGTGGGGTCGAGCGCGTCCTCGCGGAGCGCGTCGAGCATCGCCTGGGTCTTGAAGACGTAGTTGCCCATCGACGCGTACACCTGGTCGGGGGCGTCGGGCAGCCCCACCGCGTCCTTGGGCTTCTCGCGGAACGCGACGATCCGCCGCCCGGCCGGGTCGGCCTCGATCACCCCGAACTGGTCGGCGAGCGACAGCGGCTGCCGGATGGCCGCCACCGTCACGTCGGCCCCGGAGTCGATGTGCTGCTCCACCATCTGCCGGGGGTCCATCCGGTAGATGTGGTCGGCGCCGAACACGATGACGTGCTCCGGCATCTCGTCGTAGATGAGGTTCAGGTTCTGGAACAGCGCGTCGGCGGACCCGGAGAACCAGTGCGGGCCCAGCCGCTGCTGCGCGGGCACGGGTGTGACGTAGTTGCCCAGCATGGTCGACAGCCGCCAGGTACGGGAGATGTGCCGGTCGAGGCTGTGGCTCTTGTACTGCGTCAGCACCACGATCTTCAGGTACTGGCCGTTGGCGAGGTTCGACAGCACGAAGTCGACGAGCCGGTATATCCCCCCGAACGGCACCGCCGGCTTGGCCCGGTCAGCCGTGAGCGGCATCAGCCGCTTGCCTTCGCCGCCGGCGAGGACGATCGCGAGGACTCTCATGCACCCGACCCTAACCCGATGAACAGGGATGAAACACTACGCTGATCATATGCGCGTTGATCTGCTGAGCCGCGAGTATCCCCCAGAGGTGTACGGCGGCGCCGGTGTCCATGTCGAGTACCTCGCCCGCGAACTGCGGAGGCTGGCCGAGGTCCGGGTGCGCTGCTTCGGGGCGCCCCGGACCGAGGAGGGGGTGGCGGCCTACCGGACGCCGGCCGGGCTGGAGGAGGCCAACGCCGCCCTCCAGGTCCTCGGCGTCGATCTGGAGATGGCGGCGGCCTGCCAGGGCGCGGACCTGGTGCACAGCCACACCTGGTACGCCAACTTCGCCGGTCATGTCGCCAAGATGCTGTACGGCGTCCCGCACGTGGTGACCACCCACAGCCTGGAGCCGCTGCGGCCGTGGAAGGCCGAGCAGCTCGGCGGCGGTTACACCCTGTCGTCCTGGGCCGAGCGCGGCGCGCTGGCGAGCGCCGACGCGGTCGTCGCGGTCTCGGAGGGGATGCGCCGCGACGTGCTGGCCGCCTATCCGGAGGTGGCGCCGGAGAGGGTCAGGGTGATCCACAACGGGATCGACACCGCCCAGTACGCCCCCGACGCCGACACCGGCCTCCTGTCCAGGCACGGCATCGACCCGGCCCGGCCGTACGTGGTGTTCGTGGGCCGGATCACCCGGCAGAAGGGGCTGGTCCACCTGCTGCACGCGGCCCGGAGCCTTCGGCGCGACGCCCAGCTCGTGCTCTGCGCGGGCGCGCCGGACACCCCGGAGATCGCCGAGGAGGTGACCGGGCTGGTCCGGGGGCTGGAGCGCGAGCGCGAGGGTGTGGTGTGGATCTCGGAGATGCTCCCGCGCCCCGAGGTGATCCAGATCCTGACCCACGCCACGGTGTTCGTCTGCCCCTCGGTCTACGAGCCGATGGGCATCGTGAACCTCGAGGCCATGGCCTGCGAGACCGCCGTGGTGGCCACCGCCACCGGCGGCATCCCCGAGGTCGTGGCCGACGGGTCGACGGGTCTGCTCGTGCCGATCGCGCAGTCCACCGCCGACGGCTCGCCCGATGATCCCGAGCGGTTCGCCGCCGACCTCGCCGAGCGGGTCAACCGCCTGCTGGACGACCCGAAGCTGGCCGCCGAGCTGGGCGCGGCCGGGCGCGCGCGGGCCGTGGAGCACTTCTCCTGGTCCAGGATCGCCGAGCGGACGATGGACCTGTACCGGTCGGTCGCCGCCCCCTGACGGCGCCGTCCGCCCGGACTGCGCCGCCGCGCAGTCCGGGCCGGGACGGCTGAGCGGACGACGGCCCCGCGCCGGCCGGCCGGTCGCCTCCGGGCCGACGCCGGGTCAGCGGCTTCAGCGGCTGATGAGGCTCAGGATGACGTTGTGGGCGTGGTGGGCCTTCTCGTCGCCGCGGAACTCCACCTCGTAGGTGTGGGTGCCCACGTGGACGGCGATGGCGCCGGAGGAGAAGAACCCGCCCGCGAGGGACTTGTTGCTCACCACGCTGACGGCCGAGATCTTGCTGTAGGGGATGCTCGTGATGGCGATCTTCTTGCCCACGAACGACTTGTCCTGGACGATCACCCGCCTGTCGGTGAGGCCGAGGAACCCGGTGCCGGTGCCGATGGCGTCGTAGACGGCGATGATCTGCTCGCCGGGCATCAGGCCGCTCTCGATCTGGCGGAGCTGCTCCTTGCGGTCGTACGCGATCTGCGTCATGAGCTTCCTCGCGATCTCTCGGGGGAACCGGCGGAACGGAAGGTCCGCGCCGCCTGTGAAACGAACGCGGAGGGGGAGGGGTTCCGCCGGGTAGGTAAGGTCGGGGCCGTGAACGTTCAGATGAGGATCACGGACCGTCACGGAGGCGTGAGCGCCGCGCCGTACGACACCCGCAACCTCGGCGGCGCGTGCGGGGACGACCCCGCGTCGGTCGCGGCCAACCGGGCCCGGACGGCGGCGGAGTTCGGGCTGGAGCGGGTCGTGTTCATGCGGCAGGTCCACAGCGCCGACGTCCGCTACGTCACCGAGCCCTTCGGCGACGACCCACCGCCGCTGGACGGCGTCTGCACCGACGTCCCCGGCCTGGGCCTGACCGCGCTGTGCGCCGACTGCGCGCCCGTCCTGCTGGCCGATGCGGAGGCGGGCCTGGTGGGCGCGGCGCACTCCGGGCGGGCCGGCACCGTCTCGGGCGTGGTCCCGGCGCTGGTGGCGGAGATGGCGGCGCACGGCGCCGAGCCGGGCCGGATGACCGCCCTGATCGGCCCGATGGCCTGCGGGAGCTGCTACGAGGTGCCGGAGGAGATGCGCGCCGAGGTCACGGCGATCGTCCCGGAGGCGTGGTCGATCACCCGCCGCGACACCCCCGCCCTCGACCTGCGGGCCGCGATCAACTCGCAGCTCGCCAAGGCGGGCGTCGGCGAGATCACCCACGACACGCGTTGCACCATCGAGAGCCCCGAGTTGTTCTCCCACCGCCGCGACGACGTGACCGGCCGCTTCGCCGGCTACGTCTGGCTGGAGCGCGACTAGCCGGCGGCCGTCCCCCGGGCGGCGCGGACCCGGTCGGCGGCTTCGGCGGCCTGCCGTACCCCCGCCTGGTAGACAGGCGACCTCGGCGGCCTGCCGTACCCCCGCC
>NZ_JBEZNH010000019.1:0-128123 GCF_040653115.1 Streptosporangium sp. NPDC048047
CCCCTCCCGCAGACACTCACCGCTTAACCTGCAGAAACAGGATCACGCGAAGGGCGGCTCATACACCACTTCGCTGGACGTGACCCAGACCCGCGTCCGTGCCCGTTGCGTGCCCGTCAGGAGGGTGATCAAGGGGGACTCACGGGGAATCACGGTTACTCGCCTCGCTCCCCCGCAGGCCAGCGTCTTCCCAGATCAGGGGCCAGGCGCGTTAGAGACTTCCCAAGCTGATAGTTCGAGAGGATGTGCTCGTGGAAGACCCCTGGAAGGCCATAGACGATCACATCGTCAACGAACGTATCCTCCCCACCTTGTCGATCATGCGAGAGGAGTTCGGCGATTCAATCCCTGAAGCCATCGACAGGTTCGCCGAGCGTTACGAGGTCCTCCGTACGGCCCGCCCAGATGCCTTCACAAAGCCTCGTGAGGAGTATGGGCGAGGCTTCTACTCGTAGGCGCGTCCATCAAGATCCGGAACATGCTCGGAATGCTCCTGGCGTTTCTGGTCAGATCACCCAGCCAGCCATCAGGTCAGAGCGCCGATCACTCGATGAGAAGCCCTCCGATTTTAATCCGCATGTTGTTCTTTGCCGTCGGGTGGAAGCAGGCTGCAAGCGCTGTCGATCTCTCCGGTCGCGATCATGTCTCGCACGGCATCGATCATGGAAGCGAAGCCCGACTCACGGATGATGATCAGGTCGAAGCACCGGAAATACCGCCCGTTGAGGCACTCACCTGTGTCCTTCCAGCGCTTCATGACCCTGCCGACGGCATCGAGGGTCATGAAGGTGGCGTAGCGACGAGTGCCGTCGGGAAGCGTGATGGTCGCGTCGGCCTCCTCGGCGGTCTCAGGCTCGTGCCCTTCCCATCGGGGGATCAGCATCTCGAAGCCGGGTTCGCTGACCCGGTAGAAGGGGCCGTCGATCTCGATCATGTGGCTCACTCTGGCCACGGCGCCGAGGTACCGCAACAGGGGCAGGCAACGGCTCATGTCCACACCAGCGCCGATCCGGACCGGATTCCGAGCCCTGAAGCATGGCCGAGACAGTCCCGGTAGGGGAGTGATCAGGCGATTGAGGGAGCCTTGGCTGTACAGCCACCAGTACAGCCAAGAGGGGTAAACGACGGCGGAACTCGGCGAACGCCTCCGGACACCCGTCCGCCAGGTCGAAGCCCCGGACCTCGATCGAATCGACTTCTTTTAATCCGCAGGTTTGAGTTGGGCCCTGATGTAGCGCAGGTGTCACACAGGCGACCGATTCTGGGCCGCGGAGGCAGGATCTCATCTGGCACCCGCCCCCAACGCTGGCTGCCGGACGTCGAGGACAGGTCAGCCGACGACGCCGCTCATGAGAGGCCCTTTGACGGTCTCCGGGAGCAGCGCCACGCCGGTCAACCGGGCCGCGAGGAGAAGCGCTCCGGACACGGATGACGGCGCCTTTGTGCCGGCTCCGGGTACGTCATCGGGATCAAGTCCCGCTTCCCGCATCAGATCGTTGAGCCGATCAGGATCATTGCCGTGCCGCCACTGTGGAATCTTGGGGTTGAAGTACGTGACCAGTTCCCCGTCCACCGCGTAGACGAAGTCGTCGGACGCGTAGTCGTGTCGTAGCACCGCGACGGCCACGGTTCCGGCCGAAAGCGCCTGGGCCCTGTCGGCTTCCGTGCACCTCCACCCGCTCTCCTCGATGAGCACTGTCCAGTCGCCCACCCGCCCCGCGAGCACCGTCTCAGGAAAGAGGTTCTCGTCTATCAACTCGTCATAGGTGAGCGGCCGAAAGCTCTGCTGGTCGGCCCCCAGTCGGCGAAGCGCCTCCACTTCGCTGAGTCCGCGCACGAAGGTCAGACACCACAGATCACCCAGCTCATCGTCTTCGGCCAGCCAGGCAACATCGTCGTAGGTGAACACCATCCGTGGCACCTCATCCGTTGATCGTCGTGCCATTAAGGGCGGCCGGCAGCGGTCGCTCATGGTCCCTTGCGGACCGTCTTCCGCGCAGGTCGAAGCCGTTGTGCCTGAAGATCCGGCCGTTTGCAAGCAGGGTGTCAGAAGCTCAGGATTTCCGTATCCGTAGCGCTCTCTGTTTGATCAGCGACCTGCGGGCATCGGGACGTCTACCTTCGGGGAACGCCTCAAGGCCGCGCTCCGCTTGATCAGGATCACTGCGCTGATGAGCAGGGTCACTCCTCCCGAAAGCGCGGCGAGCATCGCCATGAAGGATTCGCCGTCCGGATCGCCGACCCCGGCGGGGCGGCCGCCGAGCCATCTGGTCGTGGCCAGCGCCTGGGTCATGACCAGAACGCCGAACGCGAAGGTGATCCCTCCGAGGGCGAAGCCTGGAGGCGACGGCCGGGGGCGCTTGCTCCAGGGGCGAGCCTTCCAGGCTCCGACCGCCAGCGCGATCGAGACCGTGACGATCTGGGCGACGTCCAGGCCCATCAGTGCGGCCAGGCGCAGATGCTCGAATTCATCGCCCCGCTGGATCCAGAAGAAGGGGACCAGTGCGACCCCGCAGAGAAGCCCGATGGCCGAGAAACGAAGAAACAGCATGATCGACATGCTCCCGGATGGTGGGCGGAACAGGTCAAGAGCTGGGAGGAAAGTCCTCGCCAGCGACATGTGCGGCCACCGCAGGTTCCTGGTAGGCGAGGGCTGAGAAGTGCGCGGGACATATGCGGGGTGATCTTTTGTGATTGAGGTGCCGGAAGGTGCTCCCGTCCTGATCAGGGGCTCTGCCGCCACCCAGAACACGGCCCTCTGTAAAACCGTCTGCTCAGCCTGCGCAGGTTCAGGTCCTGCGCCTGCCACCAGCCGAACGGCGGCTCAGAGGCCCTACGGGGACTCTTCTGCTGTTCCGGGCCATGCAGCCGTACGCCACTCTGAGCCGCCGTCTGTCGCCGGCCCACCGATGCACACGCAATGATCTCGGGGCGCTGGTCGCACCAGGTCCTTCGGGTGGTCCGCGAACGGGAGGCGGCTCTGGAACGCCGGCGCGCTACCGCCGGGTGGCGGCGGTCCGCTGGCGTGCCGATTCGTACAGCACGACGGTCGCGGCGGTCGCCGCGTTCAGGGAGCTGGCGGACCCGGACATCGGGATCCGGACGAGCCGGTCGCAGGCTTCACGCCAGCCGGAGCTGAGGCCGGTGGTCTCGTTGCCGATCAAGGTCAGCGTGGGCTGCGTGAAGTCGTACTCGGCGGCATCCAGTGCGCCGTGCTCATCGGTTCCCACGACGCTCATGCCGATGCCGTCGGCACGGATCTCATCGACCCAGGACAGAACGGCCTGGTGGGAGGGCGCCCGGACCACGGGCAGGGCGAACAGCGAGCCGGTGCTCGCCCGGACCGTCTTCGGGTCGTACACGTCGGCGGCATGGCCGGTGATGATGACCCCGGAGGCGCCGAAGGCGTCCGCGGACCGGACGAGGGTCCCGATGTTGCCGGGGCTGGCAGGCCGATCGAACACGACGGTGAGCATGGTCGGCGCGGCCGGGATCCGGCGCAGGTCGTCCTCCGGCAGCGCGACCACGGCCAGCAGCTCCGGAACCGTGTCCGCCTTGCCTCCCAGCTCGTGCATCAGCTCACGGGAGACGGCGATCTTCTCGGCCCGGACCGTGTCCAGGGCATCGCGTGCCCAGCCGGAGAGCTGAGCGCCGGCGTCGTAGAGCAGTTCCCGGATCTGCCAGCCGTGTTCGACGGCCATGGTGATCGGGCGCACGCCCTGTACGAGGAACTCACCGTGACGCTGCCGCTTGGTCCGGCTCCGCAGAAGAGCCTCCCACCGCTGGAATCGCGCATTGCGGCCGCTCACCCGCAGACCCACCGCTGTCCCGCCTCCGCCGTACATGACCCACCCGTGTCCCGCCTGCCGCGCCGGACGCGTCTGTCCGACGCCGTACATGACCCACCCGTGTCCCGCCTGCCGCGCCGAGCGCGTCTATCCGGCGCTGTCGTCGGCGCCGTCCGGGCCGGGGGTGTCCCGTCCCAGGCCCCGGCGGATCGCGATCTCCACGGGCGAGTACGCGCCGTCGGCCCGCTCCAGCTCGTACGGCGCGGCCGGCATCAGCGGCGGCTGGGCCATGAAGCGGGGCCGCGCCCCGTGGTGTGGTTGCGCCGCGTGCACCAGGAACGGATGGCACAGGAAGACGTCGCCCGGGGATCCGGTGGCGAGGGCGAGCGGCCGGTGGTCGGACGCCGCCACCAGATCGGGCGCGAGGGTCAGCCCGCTCGCCCCGTCCTCCCCGTACTTCTCCAGCACCTTCGGCGCGTCGAGGTGCGAGCCGACCCGGATCCGGGTCGGGGCGTCCTCCTCACCGACCTCGCTGAACAGGAACAGCATCAGCAGCGCCCGGCCGCGGGAGTTCACATTCGTGAAGTACCAGGTCTCGCCCTCCGGCATATAGCTGCCCTCGATGTGCCAGCCCGCGTCGTCCGGCTCTTCCGGGTGCGGGAAGCGCAGCGGGAACGAGCCCAGCGAGTAGCGCGGCTCCCAGCGTCCCGCGCCGACGAGGAGGTCGTACGCGTGGTGGAGGAACGGGGAGTTGGGTGCGGCGGCGAACGGCCCCTGGGCCAGGCCGGCCACCCAGTGCACGGGCTGTGTCCACGTCGCCGGGTCGTCCGGGTCGCAGCCCGTCTCCCGCCACAGGAGCCGCGCGCAGTCCGCGGCCACGCGCGGCGCGACGGCGCCCTCCAGCTTCACGAAGCCGTCGCGAAGAAAGCGGGATACCAGGGTCGTGTCATCCATGCCTCCATCGTGCGGTGACATCGGCCCCGGTCACCCGACACTTTCCGCACCGCTTCCGTCGGGTGTGCGGCGACGGCGCCGGCACGCGATCGGATCGAGCCGCGGTGATCGGCCGCGACCGGTGCGCCTTTAACCGAGGCCGAGTCGGGGAGGCCTGATGATCTCGGTCCGACCGACTCCGCCGATGTCATCCATCGGACGCGACGAGGACGCGACGAGGACGCGACGAGGACGCGACGAGGACGCGACGAGGACGCGAGGAGGACGCGTCGCGATCCGGAGACCGCTACCTGATCTCGCCGAGGTCGAAGGCGACATCGGCGAGATGAATCGTTCCCACCTCGGGGTCGTCGATGAGCTTGCGCAGGGCGGCGAGGCTCCAGCGGTCGACGACGAGCCCGTACACGACGCCCTCCTTGGCAGTCCCGCTGAGCGACTGGTAGTCCAGCTCGAACGCGCTGAGGTCATCTCCCTCGTCGAGCAGGCCGACCCATCTGCGGAACTCCTTCAGCGCCGCCTCGGGCTCGGTCTCGCACTGATAGGTGAGGTCCGTCCGGATGCGGTCCTCGGTCATGGCGCGGTTCCAGACGACCGCGTTCAACGAAGGAACGCTGCTGGAGTCGTCGTAGAAGGACGGGGAGTAGATGTAGGCGACGTCCGCCCCTCCGCAGAGTCCGTGTCTCCGGTTGAAGGCGACGAGCTGCTCGGTGGTCATCACGTGTGCGAACTCGACGACCGCGACGGCGTCGAGCGTCTGGGGGAGCCCGTCGAGGGTCTTCCGGGCCTTCTCCGCCAGTTCCCTGTCGACGTCGAGGTCCGCATCCACGGCGGTGATCGCACCGTCCAGGTCGCCGGACGACGAATCACCGAGGGAGGAGGTCCGGACGGTGCCGAACAGGTTCTTCGTGATCCCGTACCCTGCCCAGCCCTCGCCGCGGCCGGCCTGGCGCGGCTCCCCCCACAGCGTGTAGGTCGTCTCCAGCAGCCCTCCGCCATCGCTGTGGCCATCCGTTAGGCGAATGTCCGGGTTCACGACGTGAGCGGCCGTGCCGTACACCCGGGCCATCCGCTCGTCGTCGAAGTCGACGAACATCGCCAGAACCCGTTCGGCCACGCTGAGAGCCAGGAACAACACCGAGGCGACGGCCACGACCTTGGCGAGGGACCTGGCCACGTACGCCCAGTCGGGCTCCCTCGCGTTCATCACCGCGCGCTCCTGCTGTCTAGATCAAATCGTGTACGGCGCACCATAGCCGCCCGGAACCGGCGTGAGCCGGGAAATCGGGTGAGAACCCGGCGTGACGGATCAGCCGAAACCGGTGCCCGCCGGGACCGGCCACCACCACCTGTGCTTCAGGCCGTACGGCCTGCCGGTCGGGAGAGCGGGTTCTGCGGCGAGGCTGAGCCGTACGTCAGGTCTCCTCGTGAGGCGAGAGAGGACTCGGCGGGTTCGCTCGTACCGGTTTCTCGGCGGCCGGGGCGTATTCGACGGCGATGGCGGCCTGGGAACCCGTGGGCGGGGCGATGACCAGCTCGGTGGCCGGGTCGTGGTCGATCCGTGGAGGGCCGGCGACGATCATGGTGGCCCGGTCCCACGGCCGTTCACGCGCCAGGAACGGTATCTCTTCCAAGAGCCAGTTCGCCACATGCTCCATCTGCTCGGGGGAGTCCCCGTCACGGACGACGAGTAGGCGCTCCTGCTCGTCGAGGTCGCCCTGCATCCATACCGAGGCGTCCAGCCACGGGGCGAGCTCTTCGCGGATGATGCCGGTGCCCTCGACCCAGACGAAGTCGGCACCGGCAGGGACGGTGATCGATCCGGGACGGCCGTGGGTGATCCAGGCATCGGGGCGGAAGTCCACCGCCTCACCACGGTGCAGGGGGCGGAGGATGTTCTCGACGAGTACGGTGCCCCAGTCGAAGTAGGCGTGGTTCCATGCGATGTCGTCGGTATGCACGATGGCGGAGTCGGGAACCACCGCGCGGAGCCGCTCGGCCAGGGTCGTTTTGCCGGCTCCCCCTCGGCCGTCGATCGCGATCACCCTCGCCCGTCCGGTGACGTCGGGTGACGCGTCACACAACCGCCGGACGGCGTCAAGAACGGTCGTCACCCTCCAGCCGACGGCCTCGGTCTCACCCGGATGCAGACGCATGGGCAACCTCTCTCCCGGGTCGTGTTCCACCGCGACCACGGTGGAGGTGTCCCCACAGGGTGGCGATCTCGGAGGTGATCAGGTCCACCACACCGAGTGTGCCGTGCGGGTGGACGCCGGTGAAGCGGTAGGGGAGGAGAGGAACGGTTCGGTCCCGGTGAGAGGGTGTTCAACCGGGAACGCGGCCTCTCGGAACCATTGTCACCGTCGGCCGTCGGGGCGCTCCGCTGGTGACTTCAACCGTGAGGGGGCTTCTCAGGACAGTCGGCCTCCACCCACGTGGCGGTCAGGTCCCGGCAGGTCACCATGACCGTTCCCGGCCGGAAGGCGATCTCGTGGGTGCATCCGCCGGGGTGCGGCAGGATCTCGTCGAGGATCACCACGCTGCGTGGCGCGGTCCCGGAGGGTGCGGCGATGTCGAGCCTGTAGTCCGTCACGCCCTCGTAGCGGATGACGAGGTCCTCTTCGTGCTTCCAGCAGTTGTGCCGGAAGGCGATCTCCATGCGGTTCTCGCCGTCGGTCTCGGCGAACGAGATCCGCTCCAGGTCGAGGTCCTTCACGCATCGTGAGCCGTGGAAGTCGTAGTGCCGGGGATCCGTCGCGAACGCACGAGCACCCGCCGGCAGTGCGTCGGCGAACCCGGGAAGTCGTTCCAGGTACTCGGCCGGGCTGATGACGCCGTGGACGACCCCGCCGGGCAGGTTCATCGTGGCGTTGAGATCGACGTATCTCATGCGCCGACGACCTTCCGAAGCGTACGGGCGCGACCGCTGCGGAGCACGCACGGAATGATCTCCATCGCAGCTGCTCCCGGGTCGGGGTGAAACCAAGGGCGCGTCGCTCCAATGAACCGTTCGACCCGCTTTTGAGGCGTCGTCCGTGGCGGCTATCGGTTCGGTGGGCGAAATGTCTCGTACTTTGGGCTGATTGTAAGTGGCGGAGCCTCTCGTACCATGACTTCGTGCACGGCCTCATTCGCTCCGTGTGGTACGAGCCCCGTCCCCCCGGCGCACCGCGGCGGGTGTGGCGAGACTGGGTGCTCGTCGGCGTGTTGCTGCCGGTCGCGCTGCTCGAAGGGGTGGTACGGCCGGACATGCCCTCGCGGGTCGTCTCGGTGATCCTCGCGGTGGGGCTGGTCCCCACCCTGCTGTGGCGCCGCACCCGGCCGCTGCTGATGGTCGCGATCGCGTTCGGCGCGTCGGGTGTGGCCCAGGTGCTGCTGGGCGGTGACTCACCCGAGTCCAACACCATGGTCTATCTGCTTCTCCTGCCCTACGCGTTGTTCCGGTGGGGGTCCGGGCGGGAGGCGGTCGCCGGGTTGGCGATCATTCTCGTCAAGGCCGCGTTCTCCGTGGTCGTGGACCATCCCGGTCCCGCCGACACCGCCGCCGCCTTCGCCGTCGTGCTCGCGGTGACCGCCCTGGGGGCGGCGTTCCGGTACCGGACGAGGGCGCGGACGCGGGAGCTCGACCAGGCCAAACTGCTCGAACGCGAGCAACTGGCCCGGGATCTGCATGACACCGTCGCCCATCACGTCTCGGCGATGGCGATCCGGGCGCAGGCGGGGCTGGCGACGGCGGCGTCGCGGCCGGACGCCGCCACCGAGGCGTTGCGGGTGATCGAGGCCGAGGCGGCCCAGGCGCTCGCCGAGATGCGCGCCATGGTCCACGTCCTCCGCCGGAACGCGCCCGCGGACCTGGCGCCCGGACGGAGCATCGCCGACCTCTCCCAGCTCGAAAGCCCGGGACGGTCCGGCCCGTCCGTCCGGGTGGAGGTCGAGGGCGACACCGCCGGTCTCTCCCCTCCCGTCGAGGCCGCGATCTACCGCCTCGCCCAGGAGTCGGTCACCAACGCCCGGCGTCACGCGCGGCACGCCACCCGCGTCCTGGTCCGGGTCAGCGCCGGTGACACGTCGGTCCGTCTGCACGTGAGCGACGACGGCGATCCCGCCCGTCCCACGGGGGCACCCGGGTACGGGATCATCGGCATGATGGAACGAGCCGATCTCCTCGGGGGCACCTGTGTGGCGGGCCCCGATCCCGGCCGGGGGTGGAGCGTGACCGCCGTGCTTCCGCGTACCGGGGTGGCCGGATGAGCGTCCGGGTGCTGGTCGCCGATGACCAGGAGATCGTCCGTACCGGGCTGGTGATGATCCTCGACGCGCAGCCGGGGATCGAGGTGGTCGGCGAGGCCCCCGACGGGCGGCGAGCGGTCGAGCTCGCCCGGCGGCTCCGGCCGGACGTGTGCCTCTTCGACATCCGGATGCCCGTGCTCAACGGCATCGAGGCCACCCGGATGCTCGCCGGGCCCGCCGTCGACGACCCGCTCGCCGTCGTGGTCATCACCACCTTCGACCTCGACGAGTACGTCTACGCGGCGCTGCGCGCGGGAGCGCGGGGGTTCCTGCTGAAGAACGCCGGCGCCGAGCTGCTCTCCCAGGCCGTTCACGCCGCGGCGGCCGGTGACGCCCTCATCGCTCCGAGCGTCACCGCCCGCCTGCTCACCGCCTTCGCGCACGCCGGGCCCGCCGCGCCGCCGGTCCGTCCCATCGAGGCGCTCACCGAGCGTGAGGAGCAGATCCTCGTCACGGTGGCCCGGGGACGCACCAACAGTGAGATCGCCGACGAACTCCACATCTCACTCAGCACCGTCAAGACCCACATCGCCAGCCTGATGGCCAAGCTCGGCGCCCGGAACCGGGTGGAGATCGCCATGTGGGCGTACGAGACCCACCGGATCAGGAGCTAGGTGCTGTTTTGTGGATCTTCGCCGTGGCGAGGATCGTCCAGGTGGTCCCTCGCAAGGCGGAGGAGGAAGCCCATAGCGGAGCTATGGGTGACGACGGCAACGCGGCGAGGGGCCGCCTGGGCGACCGCAGTAGGCGAAAAGATCCACAAAACAGCACCTAGCGTCTGCGGATGACCCATTCGGCCACGGCGAGGTTGATGAACCATCCGGCGGCCACGAGCAGCGCCCTGGGGGTCTCGGTGAGGGGTCCGACGAGGAGCATCCAGGGGAGCTGGGTGAACGCCTGGGTGCCCGCGGCCACGCCGATCGCGTAGGCGCGGGTCATCCAGGCGCGGTGGCGGCGGAGGTCCCTCCGCCGGACGGCGGCGAAACCGAGCACGATGGAGACCGCCATCGCCGTGCCGAACACGAGGCGGAACGCCGCGAGGAGATCGCCGTCGCCTTCCGGGCGGGGGTAGAACACGGTCATCCACAGCCCGGAGAGGGCGGTGACGAGTCCGCAGACGATGAGAACCCGTCCCGCCATGCGGTGCCAGGCCGGCCTCCTGCGGCGGAACCTCCGCGCGAACTGGAAGGCGCCCACGATGCCGTAGAGCGACGCTCCGATGATGTGCGCCACCACGGGCAGCGGCGCGGCGAAGAACCGCGCGTCGGCGGGATCGCCCGTCGGGCCGCCCGCCAGTTCCCCCAGGCGCAGCGCGCCGGCGACCACCGGAATCGCGCTGAGCATGATCAGGCCGGTGGGGACCATCCAGCCGGGGGCTCCGGCGCCCCGTCCGCCGGGCCGTACCTTCTCGGGCTTCGCGCCCCTCACGCTGCTTTCGGTCATGAGGGGATCGTGACTTCTTCGCCCGTCTCCGCTCATCGCACGAAAGGCCCGATTCAGGTCGGCCGATCATCCAGCGATCAGGCGTACTTTCGGCTGATTCGTGGGTGCGATCGCGTTTCCTAGCCTTTCAATCACCCCGGCACCGACTCGCACAGGGAGATGGCGATGAAGGCGTTCGTCTCACGCTCGTACGGTCCCCCCGATGTCCTGACGCTCACCGAGATCCCCGTCCCCGTTCCTCGCGACGACGAGGTCCTGGTCCGGGTACGCGCCGGCTCCGTCAACCCGTACGACTGGCACAACATGCGCGGCGAGCCGTACCTGGCACGCCTGATGCCCGGCGGCCTGGGGCTCCGCGTCCCCAAGGTCACCATCCTGGGCGCCGACGTCTCCGGCCGGGTCGAAGCCGTCGGCCGGAACGTCACGGAGTTCCGCACCGGCGACGACGTCTTCGCCGTCATCAACGGCGGCGGCTTCGCCGAATACGTCTGCGTCCGCGAATCCGACCTCGCCCCGAAGCCGGAGAACCTCTCCTACGAGGAGGCCGCCGCGGTTCCGATGGCCGCCAACACCGCCCTCCTCGCCCTGCGCGACGAGGGCCACATCCTGCCCGGCCAGCGTGTTCTCATCAACGGCGCGTCCGGCGGGGTCGGCACGTTCGCCGTGCAGCTCGCCCGCGCCCTCGGCGCCGAGGTCACCGGCGTCTGCAGCGCCCGGAACGCCGACCTGGTCCACTCCCTCGGCGCGACCAGGGTCATCGACTACACCACCCAGGACTTCACCCGCGAGACCCGGCGCTACGACCTGTTCGTGGACATCGCCGGAAGCCGGCCGGTCTCCGTCTCCCGCCGCACCCTGGTCCCCAAGGGGGCCTACGTGGTGGTCGGCGGCCCGCCCGGCCGCTGGATACAGCCCATGGGCCAGGTGCTCTCCGCCCTGGCGGCGTCCCGTTTCGCCGGCCATCGGATATCGGTGGCCGACGCCCTCAGCTGCCCCAGCCCCAAGCAGAACCTGCTGACGCTGAGCGCGTTCCTGGACGACAAACGGGTGATCCCGGTCATCGACCGCCGCCATCCCTTCGAGGAGATCCCCCGGGCGATCGCCTACCTGGAGGAGGGCCACGTCCCCGGCAAGGTCGTCATCTCCTTCTGAGCGGAGCCCTCACCGGAAGGCGTCCCACGTGCGACGACCGGCGAGGGGTGTCAGGCGTGCTCCCTCTTCCCTGTGACGCCGGCCTCCGGTTCGGTCCGGGGAACGCGGGCGGCGAGCGCGAGCAGCTCGTCGACCGACCACTGGTCGTAGGCGTGGCGGCCGAGCTTGGAAGCGAGCACCCGGCCGTCGCCGGCGATCAGGAAGTCGCCGGGAAGACCGAACCGCCCGCCGTGCGGGAAGGCCGACGGCGCGCGGTCCCGTCCCCGCAGCATCCGCCACGTGCTCACCGCGACGCCGCGGACGATCGCCGGCCACACCCGCGGGTCGAGCAGCGCGCGGACGGACGGCTCCACGCCGAACTCCCGGTAGAGCCGCTGGTCCGGGTCGGCGACCATGGCGAACGGCAGCCCTTCGGCGTGCCGCGCCAGCTCGTCCGCCGGCGAGTGGAACACCGCGATCTCACGGATGCCGGCCGCCTCGATCTCGTCGTGCCGCCGCGCCACCGAGCGCAGGTGCAGATTGCAGACCGGGCAGCCGGCGAACCGCCGGAACTGCAGGTGGATCAGCCGGTCGGGGGAGGGGACGGCGAGCGGCGGCTGGTTGACGGGGGTCAGCACACGTGAGCCGACGGTCCGGGGGTGGGTGAATGAGCTCATGGGCCTTTCCGCTCTTTGGCGTACGGCATACGCCTACGAGGATAAGCGTATGCCGTACGCTGTCAAGGGCCATGCCTCGTCCCCGCTCGCTCACCCCGACCGCGCTGGCCGCCGCCGCGCTCGCCGTCATCGACCGCGACGGCCTCGCCGGGCTCACGATGCGCACCGTCGCCAAAGAGGTCGGCATGAGCACCATGGGGCTCTACCGGTACGTCACCGACCGCGCCGAGCTGGAACAACTCGTCGTCGACCTGGTCCTGTCCCGGATGGACACCGCCCCGCCCGACCCCGCCGGGCCCTGGACCGGCCGGGTGACCGTCATGGTCCGGCGGCTGCGCGACGCCGTGGGGGCGCATCCACCGGTGATCCCCCTGGTCGTCGCCCAGCGGCACCGGTCCGAGCGACTGCTGGGATGGTCGGAGACGCTCGTCGGAATCCTTAAGGAGGCGGGCCTCGACGGGCCTCGGCGGGTGGTCGCGCTGCGCTGCCTGCTCGCCTACGTCATCGGGGCGCTCCAGCTCGACCACCTCGGCCCGCTGGCCGGCTCCGGCACGGGCGTCATCGCCGGCCTGCCGGAGTTCCCCCTCCTGGCCGAGACCGCCCGGGAGTCCCGCGGCGTCGACGCCGAGACCGAGTTCGACGACGGCCTGACCGCCGTACTGCACGGCATACGGCGCGCCCCCGGCCCCTGAACGGCCGACTCGGTCGTTGTCAGGTCCGGCGAGGCATGCCTACGGCTGAGAGGACCTTTCCTTCATGAGTTAACGATTCAGTCTCTGCGGCTGGAGCCGGTAACCCACACGAGTGGATCGTACGTCCAGGGAAGCACCCATGATTCGGACGACTCGGGATTCCCAAAATGGCGCACCAGCAGCAAGGCCCGCAGTATCCACAGCAGTGGCAGACGCAACCGGGCCAGCCGGATTTCCAGCCGCATCACGGCCTGCCCCCCGGGTACGGCTACGGCTACATGCCCCCGCAGCCCCCCAAGAAGAGCAACGCGCCACTCATCCTGATCGTGGTCGGCGCCGTGGCCTTACTCATGTTGGGCGGTTGTTCGGTCGTGCTCGCGCTTGCGAACAGCGACACGCCGGACGTCGTTACGGCCACCGCATCCGTACCTCCCGCCCGAAGCGCGCAACAGGACGAAGCGAAGCCGATGGACCAGACGAAACCGCAGGACCAGGTCGCCGAGCAGGAGTCTTCAGCCGCCCAGTCTCCGGCGGGGATCGGTGGAACGCTCACCTTGCACGGCAGAGATCCGGAGCTCGTGGTGGATGTGATGGTCACCAATGTCTTCGACAAAGCCACGCCGGCGAACGATTTTATCAAGCCGAAGACGGGAAGCCGTTATGTCGCCGTTGAGCTTCGTCTTGAGAACAAAGGTCGGGCCGTCTATGACGACAGTCCTTCCAATGGGGCGATGCTCATTGATGACCAGGGCCAGCAGTACCGATCCACGTTCGGCGATGTCAGGGAAGGGGTCGATCTGCGAGGCGGGGTGACGGTCACCACCGGCGACCGCCGGAAGGGGGTTCTTGTGTTCGAGCTTCCGGAAAACGTGAAGCCGGCCAAGCTTCAGTTCGCGCTGGACAGCGGGTTCGCCGACCAGAAGGGCGAGTGGGTGCTGATCAAGTAGTTCGGAAGACGGCCGTACCAGGCCATTCGGGGGACGCGACCGCCTCTCCCGTCCTAACGTCAGGCGAGGCGGTCGACGACGGCTCCGGAAGGCGAAGGCTGTGACAGAGGTCAACGAGGTGATCACCACCGCGGCCAGCGACCGGTATCACGCTGCCGAGGACTGCGTGCTCTTCCTAGCGGGTCGGCGTGGCAGTGAGAGCCAGGGTAGTCGCCTCCATGACGTCGAGCGGATGACGGTCGCCGAAGCGGAGGCCAGGGGGCGGACGGCTTGTCCGGGCTGTGTGACGCAGGTGCCGGGAGCACCCTGATCGAACCAGGCTCGAAAGAGCCGGCCGCCGATCATCCGACGACGGCCTGGCCGCCGTACTGCACGGCATACGGCGCGCCCCCGGCCCCTGAACGGTCAGGCCGGTCGTCGCCAGGTCGGCGCGCACCGGCTCCTGAGCGGTCCGTCACCTTCGCAGGCCGGCCGTCTCCGGCGCCCCGGCGATGGGCCGCCGTCTGCGCAGCCAGTAGGCGAACACCGCGGCGCCCAGGAGCACCCCCCACAGCGGATACGGCCACAGCAGCAGGATGACCGGGTTACCGTCCTCCACGGTGTTGACCACCAGGCCGGGAGAGGCCAGGCAGCAGGCGCCGGCGATGAGCCCTCCCGTCGTGACGGGCAGGCGCACAGGGACCGGACGGTCGTGCACGACCGGCACCCACCGCGGCCACACCTCGCCCCACCCGCTGACCAGCCCGAGCGTCAGCACCGCGCCGCCGACGCCGGCGAACGCGAGGGCCAGGCCCTGCGCCCCGGGGCCATGTCCAGCACCGCCGGATCGACGTCCGTGGGCCATGGCGTCAGCCAGGTCAGCCGGTACAGCGCGTAGGGCAGCGGGCACAGGGCCGCTCCGATCGTGGCGACGCGTCCCCAGCGGGCGACGGCCTCCGGGCGCGTCCACCGCATCGGCCGGCCGGTTCCGAAGGCCGCCACCGCCGTCGCCACCCAGACCGCGCAGGCGACGGCGTCGGCCAGCGTCCAGGCCAGCCGCCCGGCGTACGAGCCGAAGCTCGCGACCACGTTGGCCGCGAACCCTCCCGGCGAGATCACCCCGCTGAGCGCGCCGCCCACCGCCAGGACGAGCAGGGCTCCCAGCGCGGGAAACCCCCACGGCCTGCCGCGTAGTCCCGCCATGACCAGGCCCGCCACCAGGGCGACGGGCCCGAGCAGCGCCATGCCGTAGCCCAGCAGGGACATGATGCCGGCGTCGGACAGCACCACGCCGAAGAAGAGCGCCTGCGCGACCGCGCCCGCCCTCAGCACCCTGCCCGAGGTGAACGACAGCGCCAGCCCGGCCAGCCCCGCCACGACGGTCATCGGGCCGGCCACGTCGTGTTCGATCAGATGCGACAGCGACACGGTGACACGGTCGCGCGCCCCGAAGGGGTAGCTCGCCGGGCTCATCCACCACAGCAGGCCGACGACGGTCACGGCGGACGACAGCAGCGCGACGGCGATCCGAACGTTTCTCATCACGCCGTCCCACGCTAGGAACGCATCCGGGGCGTCACCTCCCCCTGCCGGGGGAGGGCGCGTCCCGGCGGCGCGGCTAGCATCGGCGTCGTGAACGGACCCACCGGACGTGTCGTGCGGGCGGCGGTCTACCAGGTACTCGGCGCGGCCCTGCTGACCCCGGTGGCGGTGGTGCTCGGCCTGGTGGTCCTCGCCGAGCGGACGCCGGCGCGCGTCCTGGTGCTGTGGGCGGTGTGCCTGCCCGCCGCCGCGCTGCTCGCCACCGTGCCGCTGGTACGGCGCATCGAGGCGGTCGCGCTGCAGGAACTCCTCGATGTCGAGGTCCCCCCGAGGGCCGACCGGCTGTACCTGGTCGCACTGACCGGTCTCCACCTGTACGGCGGCGCCACGCTGGGCGCCGGTGTGCTGCTGTTGTCTCCCGGGCTGGTCAGGCTGGGCGACGTCGAGCGGTGGCGTGGGAACCCCGCCGAGGCGGCCGGGACGCTCGCCCTGGCCGCCGTCGTGCTGGCCCTCCTGGCCGCCGCCGGACTCGGCCAGCGGTGGACGGCCCGTCGTCTGCTGCGCGCCGAGCCGTCCGGCGCGCTGGAGGAGCTCGGCCGCCGTCAGTCCCTCGCGCTGGAGTTGCACGACTCGGTCGGTCACGCGTTGAGCGTCGTTCTGGTGCAGGGCATGGCGGCGCAGGCCGCGCTGCGGCGGCCCGGACCGGATCCGGACCCGGAGCGGGCGGCGCGGTCGCTGGATCACCTGGTGGACGCGGCACGCTCGGCCCAGGAACAGCTCGATGTGGTGCTCGGTGTCCTCGATGACGGGGACGCCGCGCGGACGCCCACGCTCGGCTCGCTCCACACCCTCACCCGCGGGCTCGACGTGCGGGTCAGCGCCGGACGGCTCGACGGAATCCCGGAGACGACCTCGCGCGCCGCCTACGCCATCGCCAGGGAGGCGCTCACCAATGCGTTGCGCCACGGGCGCGGCCCGATCACCCTCGACGTCGCCGTGGCCGGCGACCTGGTGCTGACCGTGGAGAACGCGGTCGCCGGGGCCGGGTCCGCTCCCGACGGAAGGAGGCGCGGCCTGCTCGGCATGCACATGCGGGCCCGCCTGGCCGGAGGGACGTGCACGCTGGAACGGGCGGACGCCACCTGGCGCGTCCGGGCGAGGCTTCCCCTGTGATCCGCGTCGTGCTGGCCGACGACGACCGGCTGATCCGCGAGGGGTGGTCCGCGCTGCTCTCCCTGCACGACGACCTCACCGTCGTGGGCGAGGCCGCGGACGGACGCGAGGCCGTCGAGGCGGGCGCGGGAGCCGACGTCGTGTTGATGGACGTCCGCATGCCGGTGATGGACGGCCTGGCCGCCACCGCCGAGCTGTCCCGCCGTTCCCCCTCCACCCGCGTCGTCGTGGTCACCACCTTCGAGCACGACCGGCTCGTGTGGGGGGCGCTGCGCGCCGGAGCCGCCGGTTACGTGCTCAAACGCGCCCCCGCGAGCGAGCTGGTGGAGGCAGTCCGCCTGGTGCACTCGCGTGACGCGGTGTTCTTCCCGGGCGCGCTCCGCCGTATCGCCTCGGCCCACGCGCGCGGCGCCGGCCGGCGGCCCCGGGTGGCTCTGACCCCGCGCGAGCTGGAGGTGCTGCGGCACATCACGCTGGGAGAGGCGAACCCGGAGATCGCCGCCGTGCTGCACGTGTCGAGGGAGACGGTCAAGACCCACGTGACCAACGTCCTGGGCAAGCTCGGCGCCCGTGACCGCACGCACGCGGCGGTCCTCGCGTACGAGCTGGGCCTGGTGCCGGCCGGGATCGAGCCCTGATCCCCTCACGTGCGGGATGCCGCGGGGAACCGTACGGTGGCCGGATCAGGAGGGGTGGAGCAGTTCGCGGACGCGTGCGGCGTAGGCGCGCGGGTGGGTGAGGTTGCCGTTGTGCCCGCCGGGGAACTCCGCCACCCCGGTGCCGACGAGGGCCGCCAGCTCGTGCGCGCACCGGTGGTCGAACACGTGGCGCGGGGTGGTGCGCCCGGCGGCGGGGACGACGCGGGTGGCGGTGTCCTTGAGCCCGGCGGCGTCCAGCGTGTCCTCGATGACCGCGCCGAAGTCGTTGCGGATGAAGAAGTCGAAGTCGGCCCGGCGCCGGTCGTCCATCGGGTGCGGGGTGAGCCCCGGCTCGGTCTGCTGTTCGCCGAGCCTGATGCCGAGGACCGCGGCGATCTCGGCGACGGCTCCGGCGAGCCCCTGATCGCGGTAGAGCCGCTGCAGGTCCGCGAGCTCCCGCCGGTGGTGGTCGCGCTCCGCGGGCGGGAGCAGGGCGGGGGCGACGGGTTCGTGGGCGATGAGCGTGCCGATCCTGCCGGGGTGGTCGACGGCCACGTGCAGGCCGAGGACCGCGCCGAAGCTGCAGCCGAGCATGTCGGCGGGCGCGTCCGTGACCTCCGCGAGCAGCCGGTGGACGTCGTCGGCGTGCTCGGCCATGGTGGCGCCGGCGCCGGGGTCGTCCAGGACGCTGCGTGACAGGCCGCGCCGGTCGTAGGTGACCACGGTGTGGTCGGCGACGAGCCGGTCCACCAGGTCGACCGTACGGCGGGCGTCGCCCTCGCCGCTCTGGGAGATGAGCAGCACCGGGCCGGTACCGCGGACTTCGTAGTAGAGACGGGCGCCGGGGACGCGGAGGATTCCGTTCATGGCCGGAATATATCAGAATTGATGCATCTTTTTTGATGTAAATTTGGCGGCATGAACGGAGTCGACCTCTTCCTGCTCGGCCGCACGCTGATGAAGATCGGCGAGGAAGCCATGCCTGTCGAGGGCATAGGGCCGCAGACCACCGGCACCCGCACCGTCCTGGTGGTCGTCGCCGACCTGCGCGGCCATGCCGAGACCTCCATCGGCGAGATCGCCGCGCGCACCGGCCTGCCGCAGAGCGCGGTCTCCGCCGCCGTGGGGCGGCTGCGGACGGTCGGCGCCGTCGTGACCCGCGCCGATCCCGCCGACCGCCGCCGCACCCTCGTCCAGGTCGCTCCCGAGGTGCCGGAGAGGGTGACCGAGGTGCGGGCCGCACCGATCGACGGCCCGCTCGCCAAGGCACTGGACACGGACGACCCTGCGCGGGTCGCCGAGGTGGTCGCCCTCCTGGAGACCGTCGCCGCCCGTCTCTCCCCGGGGCGTCCCCGGGAACCCGGCGGGCCCGCGGCGGGGGTTGCCGAGTGACCTGGACAAGGGCGCGGCGGCGGTCGGGGATCACGCTGGAGCCCGCTCGAAAGCGGTGCCGGACAGGTGCCGGTCCCCTCCGGGACAGACGGTGGGGATGCTGTCCCGGAGGGGTGCGGTCAGAGCTTCCGGTAGTAGACGACCACCGGAAGCGGGGTGCAGCCGAGCTTCTCGTAGAGGGCTCTGGCGGGTGCGTGGAAGGGGTCGCCCCCGGTGCCGATCTCGACCACCTCGGCTCCGAGGGCACGCATCTCACCGAAGGCGTGCTCGCACAGCGCGGTACCCGTGTGGTGCCGGCGGTGCCCGGCCGAGACGGCGAGGTGCGTGACGGCTCCGTTCCTGCGAGCCTGGTCGACGCTCCAGGCCACGTAACCGACGATGGCGTCGTCGACCTCGGCGAGCGCGACGTACCTGTGCCGGCTCGGGTCGTGGAGCTCGGCGACCTGCTCGCGGTAGTCGTCGCGCCAGGTACCGTGCTGGGTGGCGAAGACGACCTCGCCCACCAGGGGGCGGAAGTGGTCCTCGTAGAACGGTCCGAACGTCTCGATGGTCAGTTCGGTGAGCCGCGCCAGGTCGTGCTGGACGAACGGGCGAATGATCATGGAAGTGCGCCTTTCAGGCTGAGGGTTTGACACCCGGATGGAGAAGGGCATCGGTCGACCCGCTCACGGCCTGGTGTCGGCGGCGAGCAGGCCCTCAGCGGCGGGTGCGACAAGCGGCGAAACATTCCATGGCCAGCGATGGTAACGCCCCACTGGCCGACGGTACAGACCCGGCCATCGACCCTTGCATGCGGCGCTTGCGGTAGCACGCGGTTTCATGCGGCAGTTCAGGGCTGTTCGGTGCCCTTGGGGTGTCGTGGCGGTGCATGGATCACCCAGACGGTACGGGCGACGTCATCGATGACATAGCGCACACGACCACCACTGGTGACCTCGAACTCCCACTGCTCCAGGTCCCTGCCGTTGTGGCGATGAGTCGTGAGATCGCCGCGCAGGCGATGTTGCCGGTCATGGCTGGAGCGTGAACGTGGATCGACCCGCAGTACCTCGAAGCATCGGCGCGTATCGGCCAAGGCGTGGCGGCACAGCTCTTCCCAGCCACGGACTGCGTCGCCGGTGCCGTTCGTCAGGCCCGGTCCGCGTTGTACAGGTGGCGCAGCGAGCCGATCTCCGCGGCGTTCTTCATCAGCTCGATGTTCGCCCACGCGAGCACGTGCCCCAGGGAGAGCGTCCCGTCGGCGAACCAGCGGCTTCGCCCGGTGGAGTCGAGCTCCGTCCCGCTCAGGGAGTCCAGTGCGGAGGCCCACCGGTCACGGCACCCGTTCAGCCATCCGATCGCCGACGCCACGTCTCCCGGCCACGGTGTCACCACCGCGGCCCGCGACCAGTCGGCCGCCGCGCCGGGGTCCCCGAAGCACTGCTCGTGCGCGTGACTCCACCAGAAGCCGATATGCCACATCACCCACCCGATCGACGTCACCGGGATCGGCTCGGGCTCCGGCACGGCCCAGTCGGCCGTCCACGTCCCGTCCGGCCGGCGACGGACGTTCCAGCAGTTCGACGCGGGTTCCCACAGGGCCTCCTCGTCGGTCACCCGCTCCAGGTGATGGGAGAGCAACGACCAGGACACGTCCAGCTGCCAGCGGAGCCGCTCGAGTTCGGGCATGACGGAAACCTAGTCCGACGGGAGGTCCCGGCTCCACGGGATTTCACGGGCACGCTCCGGTCGTCCGGCCTCACGATGGAGCGCCTGGCGGGAGGCGTCCACGGGCTCGGGGGCGTACCGCCCATGGCCGGGTGATGTGCGTCAGGCCCAGATCGCGCAGGGCAGGCCGTCGCCGAAGACCTCGGGCGGGTCGGGGAGGGGACGGGCCGTGCCCGCGGCGACACGTCGTGCCGTCCACGCCGCCACCGCCGCGTCCAGGACGTCGTCGACGCCCGCCGTCTCACCGGCCATGCCGATGTCCCCGGGAATCGCGATGCCGGCCGAGGCGAGCAGCGCGCGGCGGTGCTCCACACCGGCCCATGTGGACTTGGCGTGCGGGAGAGGGGACCCGGCCAGACGGGCGAAGCAGAGCTCGGGATGGACCTCGACCACCCGCCGCCGCAGCCGGCGCACCCACTCATCCACCTGGAGCAGCTTCTCCCGTAGGGCGAACGCCTGCCGGGACACCCCTTCCCCGGCCAGCCGGTTGTTGATCGCGACGGCCGACACGTGGTCACCCGCCTCCAGCGCGGGCCGGGACGGCGTCATGAACACCGAGTTCCGCCGGGGGCCGACCTCCAGACGGGTCAGCACGTCGGCCCGGCGGCGGCCGCGGTCGGGCAGACCGATCGGCATGTCGACGGCCACCACCCCGACCTCGCCGTCCGCCTCGGCCCGGGAGACGAGATCCTCGATGTGCGTGGCGAAGTACGCCTCCAGCCGTCCACCGGCGAGCGCGACGCCGACCCAGCCCTTCTTGCAGGCGTCCACACCCAGTACCCGCTCACCGTCCATCACGCCATCCTGTCCTGGGGGGAAGCGCCGTGTGAACCGGGTCGGCGGCCCCGTCCTCCGCCGCGGTTCCCGCGTGGTCCCGTGCCCGAGCCCCGGGCCTCCTCACGGCCGGACGCAGGCCGTGGTCAGTCCCGTACGGCCCGGCGCAGGCCGTACCGGTCGGACCAGGCGGCGATCGCCTCGGCGAGGGCGGCGGGCCGGTCCTCCGGGGTGTGGTGGCCGGCGACCCCGGGGCGCCTGTCGACGTCGAGGGCGGCCATGTTCGCGGCGCACCAGTCGATCATCTCCGGGCCCATCATCGTCCCGGGACCGGGCTCGAACGTGACGAGCAGCTTGGGCACGTCGGCACTGGCCGCCAGCCACTCGCCGTAGGCCGCGACCCTGGCCACGACGTCGGCGGGCTCCCCGCCCAGCGGCATCGCCCGCGGCCAGCTCAGCAGTGGCCGCCGGCTCTCCCGGGTGGGGTACGGCGCGCGGTAGACGTCGAGGTCCTCCCCGGTCAGCGGGGTCGCCACGGTGCCGGGCAGCGCCTGCTCGATGAAGGCGTTGTCGTCCAGGATCATCGTCTCGCCCACGCCCGGTGTCTTGATCGCCTGGAAGAGCGGGCGGCCGCCCTCGGGGAACTCCTCCCAGGTCATGGGCTTGACGATGGTCTCGGTGAACGCGACGCCCCGGACCCGGCCGGGGTGGCGGGCGGCCCAGTCGAAGGCGAGGGCGCCGCCCCAGTCGTGCCCGACCAGCACGACGTCGCCGAGGCCGAGCGCGTCGAACCACGCGTCCAGGTAGCGGGAGTGGTCGTCGAAGGAGTAGCCGATGTCCGGCTTGCCGGAGTCTCCCATGCCGATCAGGTCGGGTGCGAGCAGACGGCCGGGGCCGCCGACGGCGGGCAGGACGTGCCGCCAGAGGTGGGAGGACGTCGGGTTGCCGTGCAGGAAGACCATCGGGGTCCCCTCACCGGTCTCCCGGTAGGAGATCGTCGAGTCGAGAACGTGTGCGGTGGGCATGCCGTGCCTTTCCGCGCCTGGCGCGCGAACTGTCGATGTGCGGGTGGGGTGGCCGGACGGGCCCTCGGGAGGACCCTCCGGACGGGCGGGGGACACCCGGCGCCGGGATGCGCGGGGCGGGTGGGGGACGCGGAGGCCGGAGCGTCAGGGGTGCGCGGGCCGCTGGAGGGCGCGGTGCGCGGTGGTCAGCGGAAGGCGGCGGCGTTGCGGGCGGCCCAGTCGGCGAAGGACCGCGGAGCTCGGCCGAGGATCCGCTCGACGTCCGGGCTCACCCGGCGCTCGGCCTCCGACGGCTCGCCCAGGATGGACAGGGTGCCCTCCACCACGGGCTCGGGCATGAACCGCAGCATCTGCTCCCGGGCCTCCTCGCGGCTCTGCTCCACGAACCGCACCGGGGTCCCCAGCGCGTCGCCGATGGCCCGCGCCCGCTCCCGCGGGGTGGTCGGCGCGGGCCCGGTCAGCTCGTACGTACGGCCCGCGTGCCCCTCCTCGCGGAGGACGGTGGCCGCGACCTCGGCGATGTCCTGCGGGTCGACGAAAGGGATCCCGACGTCGCCGAACGGCGCGGCGGCCGTCCGCGCCGCGCGGATCGGCTCGATCCAGGCGAACGCGTTGGAGGCGAAGCCGCCCGGCCGCAGGATCGTCCACTCCAGGCCGGACCGCCGTACGGCGTCCTCGAACGTCCGGGGGTGGGGGTAGGCATCCGGGCGCGTCCCGGCGCCCTGGGAGGACAGCAGGACGACCCGCCGGACGCCGCCCGCGCCGGCGACCTTGAGAACGCCGTCCGGGTCCTCCCCGGCGACGAGGAGGAACAGCGCGTCGGCGCCGTCCAGCGCGGGGCGGAGGCTCTCGGGGTCGGCGAGGTCGGCCGGGACGTGCCGGACGCCCTCCGGCAGGCCCCCGTCGGCGGGCCGCCGCGAGACGGCCGTGACCCGCTCGCCGGCCTCGGTGAGCGCCCGCACGAGCGAACGGCCGACGTTCCCGGTGGCTCCCGTTACTACGATCATGAAAAGCTCCTCAGCAGGCGTGTGGTGTGGAAGCTCACGCTAGGGAGGGGGCTTACTTTCGGGAAGTACGTACCTCAAGGTAAGCTCACGACATGGAGGGACGCATGCAGGTCACCGAGTGGACGCCCGGCACGATGAGTGAGGTGTTTCACAGCGACTGCCCGGCGCGGGTCGTGCTCGACCACGTCACCAGCAGGTGGGGGGTGTGGGTCCTGATGGCACTGCAGCGGGGGGACCTCCGGTTCTACGAGCTGCGTGAGCGCATCGAGGGGATCAGCGAGAAGATGCTCTCCCAGACGCTGCGCACACTCGTCCGCGACGGCCTGGTCTGGCGCGAGGTGGAGCCGTCCACGCCGCCGAAGGTCACCTACGGCCTGACCCCGCTCGGCAGGGGCACCGGCGAGCCGCTGGCCGAGCTGTTCGGCTGGATCCGGGACCACGCGTTCGAGATCCTCGACACCCAGGCCGAGTTCGACCGCGTCGGAGGAAAGTGACCGCGCCGGCGGGGTGACCGCGCCCGTCATGGGTGGGCGCGATCGGGAGAGCCGCCGCCGGTCGGTGGCCGGCGGGAGCGGGGGATCAGCTGTTCAGCCGCCGGTAGCGGCGCGCCGACAGCGGGGATCAGCTGTTCAGCCGCCGGTAGCGGCGCGCCGACAGTGGCAGGAAGACCAGTGTGATCAGCACCGGCCAGCCGATCGCCAGCCACAGCGCGTGCTGGGCGGCCCAGGAGTCGCCGCCCCAGCCCGGGTTGCCGAACAGCTCCCGGCAGGCGGCCACCGTGGCCGACAGCGGGTTCCACTCAGCGATCACCCTCATCCAGCCGGGCATCAGCGCGGGGGAGACGAAGGTGTTGGCGAGCATGGTGATCGGCAGCAGCGGCATCCAGGCCGCGCTCGCCGACTCGGGGGTGAGCACCAGCCCGACGTAGATGCCGACCCAGATGAGCGCGAAGCGCAGCAGGAGCAGCAGGCCGACGGCGGCCAGGGCGGCGCCCGCGCCCCGGTGCCAGCCCCAGCCGACCACCAGCCCGCAGGCGAGCAGGACGGCCAGTTCCAGCACGGAGTTGACCATGTCGGCGAAGGAACGGCCCAGCACCACCCCGGCCTGGGAGATCGGCATCGAGCGGAACCGGTCGGTGACGCCGCGGGCGGAGCTCGTGGCGACGACGATCATGGTGGTCATCACGCCCATGGTCATCGACTGGGCGTACATCCCGGGCATCAGGAACTCGCGGTAGTCGCCGCCCCCGGCGACGTTCATCGCGCTGCCGAAGACGTAGCCGAACAGCAGCACCATCACGATCGGATACAGCAGCACGTTGAGGACGGCGGCGGGGTTGCGCGTCCAGTGGACGAGGTTGCTCCGGGCGATCGTCCACCCGTCGGCCAGCGTCCAGCTCAGCCGCTCGCGGCGCGTGCGGGGGAGCGCGGGGGTGAGGGGGAGGACGGTCATGCCGCGGTCCTCCCCGCCGTGGTCCTTCCTCCGGTGGCGCCGCCGCCGCTGCCGGGAGCACCGCCGCCGGGAGCGCCGGTGACGCTGAGGAACACCTCGTCCAGCGTCGGACGGCGCAGGGCGACGTCCTCCACCTCGACGCCGCCCTCCTCCAGCTCCCGCATGATCCGGGTCAGGGCGGCGATCCGGTCGCGGACGGGGACGGTCAGGCGCAGGGCGTCGCGGTCGGTCACCGGATCGGCGCCGACGACCCCGGCCAGGACGCGCGCGGCCTCGGCCAGGTCGGCGGCGTGGCGCAGGACCAGGTCGACGTGGTCGCCGCCGACCGTGGACTTGAGCCGCTCGGGGGTGTCCTCGGCGATCACCCGGCCCGCGTCGACCACCGCGACCCGGTGGGCGAGCTGGTCGGCCTCGAACAGGTACTGCGTGGTCATCAGCACCGTGCTGCCCGCCTCTGCCAGACCGCGTACGGCCTGCCACACCTCGTTGCGGTTGCGCGGGTCCAGCCCGGTGGTGGGCTCGTCGAGGAACAGCACGCGCGGGGCCAGGATGAAGGCGGCGGCCAGGTCGAGGCGGCGGCGCATGCCGCCGGAGTAGTGCCTGACCCGCTTCCCGGCCGCCTCGGCCAGCCCGAACCGCTCCAGCAGCTCCCCGGCCCGGCGGCGGGCGGTGGCCGCGCCGAGGTGGTACAGCCGTCCCCACATCTCCAGGTTCTCCCGGCCGGTGAGGATCTCGTCCACGGTCGGCTGCTGTCCGGCCAGGCCGATGCCGTGCCGTACCCGGTCGGGCTGCGTGACCACGTCGAACCCGGCGACGACGGCGCGGCCCGCGTCGGGGCGCAGCAGCGTGGTCAGGATCCGGACGGCCGTGGTCTTGCCGGCGCCGTTCGGGCCGAGCAGGCCGTACACCGTGCCCTCCGGCACGGCCAGGTCGAATCCGTCGAGGGCGTCGGCGTCGCCGTAGCGCTTGCGCAAGCCCTCGGCGACGACTGCGAAGGATGTCATCGCTCCATAATGAGACATTGATGTTCCAAAAACAAGCGCTGATGTCTCCTTATGGAGCGTACTGTTACTCTTCGCTGGTGAGCGACACTCCGGAGTCCGGAACCCGTAGCCGCACGCGCCGCGCCATCCTCGGCGCCGCGGCCTCGGTCCTCGCCCGCGACCGCGGCGCCACGCTGGCCGACATCGCCGAGGCCGCCCAGGTCGGCCGCAGCACGCTGCACCGCTACTTCCCCGACCGCAAGGTGCTCGTCGACGCGGCCGTCACCGACTCCTTCCAGGTGGTCGAGAGATCGACGGCGGGGGCGGCGATCGACCAGGGGCCGCCGCTGGAGGCCATGCGCAGGCTGATCGCGGCCATGGTGGACGTCGGCGACCGGCTGGCGTTCCTGTTCGGCGACCCGCGCGTGCTGGAGGAGGCGACGGACTGTTTCGAGTTCGAGCCCGACCCGTCGGTGCCGACCACGATCGGCCTCATCGAACGCGGCCAGGCCGAGGGGGTCTTCGACCCCGAACTCGGCGCGGAGTGGATCCAGCAGGTGCTGTGGGCGCTCGTCTACACCGGCTGGGAGGCGGCGGAGAAGGGGCAGCTTCCCCGCCACGGCGTCACCCCGGCCGTGATCCGGACCTTCGAGAACGGAGTCGTCACCGGGAAGAGATGAGGACTCCCGTCCCCTCTTCCACTTCCGCGACCCTTCTCCCGGTCCGTGCCCGTCGCCGGTTCTCCGTCCCTCGCCGCCGTCTGCCGTCTCCGCCTCTGCCGTCTCCGCCTCTGCCGTCCCCGTCAGCGGTCAGGCCCGTCAGCGGTCAGGCCCGTCAGCGGTCAGGCCCGTCAGCGGTCGAAACCGTCAGCGGTCGAGCGCGGCCCACAGCGTGGCGAACTCCTCGGCGGTCAGCTTGGTCAGGCCGCAGTCGTCGGGATAGATCGGCCCCTCGGCCAGGAAGCCGTGCTCGTCCTCGATGTGCCGCCACGAGTATCGCCGGGCCACCCCGTCGGACCCCAGCTCGGCATGCCTGACCGGCCAGTACTCCCCGCCGTCGTCGATGACGGCCTCGAACAGCCACACGTGGCCGTCGTCGTCCACGCCGTGCCAGTACCAGTGCCGCCGGTCGCTCTCGTCGAGCGCCCGGATCGTCTCCACGCGCCGGTCGTGCGGCATCTCGCTCCTCGCTGTCGAATCCCTGAGCCGGATCCCCGGGCCGGATCCCGGAACCGTACGGCATCATGCTGCCGGACGACGTCAATCCAACGGCAATCCGGACCGCTTACGCTGCCCTTGCTATGTTGCGCGTTCTCGGTCCGCTCCAGGCGGAGATCAACGGTGGTCCGGCGGACCTCGGCCCCTTCCGGCAGCGAGCCGTGGTGGCCCGGCTCGTCGCCGCGGGCGGGCACGTGGTCTCCACCGACCGTTTCATCGACGACCTCTGGCGCGGACACCCCCCTCCCAGGGCGCTGGCCGCCCTCCAGGTGTACGTGTCCAACCTGCGCAGGGTCCTCGAACCCGACCGTCCGCCCCGGGCGCCCGCCACCGTCCTGGTCAGCGCCGCGCCCGGCTACCGCCTCCGCCTGGAACCGGAGGGGGTGGACGCCTGGCTGCTGCCGGGGCTGATCGACGCGGCCGCGGCCGCGCTCACCGAGGACGACGGGGACCGGGCGCTCGACCTCGCCGACCGGGCGCTGGGGCTGTGGCAGGGACCGGCCTACGCCGAGTTCGCCGACGAGCGGTGGGCCGAACCGGAGGCGGCGCGGCTGGAGGAGCTGCGCCTGGTCGCGGTGGAGCACCGGGCCGAGGCGCTGCTGGCGCTCGGCCGCGAGGCCGGGGTCGAACTCGAACGGCACGTCCGGGCCCACCCGCTGCGGGAGAACGCCGTCCGGCTGCTCGCGCTGGCGCACTACCGGGCCGGACGGCAGGCCGACGCGCTGGCCGCGCTGCGCCGGGCCCGCGCGACCCTCGCCGACGAGCTGGGGGTCGATCCCGGGCCCGCGCTGCGCGCGATGGAGGCCGACATACTGCGCCACGCCGACTCCCTCCGCCACCACTCCTCGCATCACGGCTCCCCGCGCCACGCCGGCTCCCCCCGTCCCCGGGAACGGACCGTCCTCCCCCGCCGCCGCGACTCCGACGTCCCCCCGCACGGCCGGGGGGTGGCGGTCTTCCCCCGCCGAGACGCGCCCGCCCCCTCCCCGGCCGCGCCGCGCGCCCCCGGGCAGGGGGAGCCGGACGGCGGGCTGGTCGGCCGTACGGCGGAGCTCGCCCGGCTGGAAGCCGTCTCCGAGGCCCCCGGGCCGAGCACCGTCTGGCTGGGCGGCGAGGCGGGGGCGGGCAAGAGCGCCCTGGCCGGCGCGTTCGCGCGGAGGCTGGCGGGCCGCGGATGGCTGACCGCCACCGGGCAGTGCCCGGAGACCGACGGCGGGGCGCCGCCCGCGTGGGCGTGGAGCGAGATCCTGCGCCGCCTGACCGCGGAGCTGCCCCCCGGAGACGACATGGCGGCGCGGCTCGCGCCCCTGCTGACCGACGACGCCCCGGCGACGGGCCGGTTCCACCTCGCCAGGGCCGTGGAGGACTACCTCTCGCGGGCCGTACGGGAGGACGTCCGCGTGCTGGTCGTCCTGGAGGACGTGCACCGCGCCGACGACGAGACGCTCGGCCTGCTGCGGCACCTCGCGGTACGGCCCGCCGCGGCGCGGATCATGTTCCTGGCCACCTACCGCCCGGCCGAGGCCACCGATCACCTCGGCGCGACCTGGGCGGCGCTGGCCGGGCACGGCAGCCACCGGCTCGACCTGGGCGGGCTGGACGGCGACGAGGTGGCCCTGCTGCTGCGGGAACGCTCCGGGCTGGACGTCGACCCGGTCATCGCCCGTACGGTGGCCGAGCGGACCGGCGGCAACCCCCTCTTCGTGTCCGAGACCGCCCGGCTGATCAGCACGGACGGGATGGCGGCGGCCAGGGCGCTGCCGCCCGGGGTGCGCGACCTGATCCGGCGCAGGATCGCCCGGCTGCCCGCCACGGCCGCGACCGCGCTGCGGGACGCGGCGATCGTCGGCCGGGACGTGGACGTGGACGTGCTGCTCGCGATGACGGGCTCCGACGAGGACGCGCTGCTGGAGGGGCTGGAGGCCGGCGTGCTGACCGGGCTGCTGGACGAGCCCGCCCCGGGCCGGGTCCGGTTCGCCCACGTGCTGGTGCGCGAGACGCTCTACGAGGACACCCCCCGCATCCGCCGTACCCGGCTGCACGGCAGGGTCCTCGACGCGCTGGAGCGGGTCCGGCCGGGGGACGTCTCGGCGCTGGGCCACCACGCGCTCGCCGCGGCCACGCCGGGAACGGCCGGGCGGGCCGTGCCGTACGTGGTGGCGGCGGCCCGGAAGGCGGCGGCCATGCACGCCTACCGGGAGGCGGGGTTCCTCTACCGGGGCGCGCTCGACCTCGTCGGGGACGACGACGACCGGCGGCTCGACCTGCTCTGCGGCCTGGTCGGCGTCCAGGCCCACGAGGGCGACGTGATGGCCGCCCGGTGCCACCGGGAACGGGCGATGGAGGCGGCGCGTCGGCTCGGCGCCGGCATGACCCGGGCGCTGACCTGCTACGAGGCCCCGGTGACCTGGTCCATCCAGCCGTACCGGCAGGTCGACGAGGTGTTCGTCGCGGCGGTTCGGGAGGCGCTGGCGGACCCCGCCGGGACCGACGACGAGACCCGCTGCCGGCTGCTCGCGACGCTCACCTTCGAGCTGGAGGGGCACGACGACGACACCTGCGAGCGGGCCGGCGCGGAGGCGCTGCGGCTGGCCCGGCGGCTGGGCCGCGCCGAGCTGGTCTGCCTGGCGCTCAACGCCCGCTACTTCGTCCTGCTGACGCCGCACCGGCGCGACGAGCTGGAGGCGGTGGGCCGGGAGCTGGTGGAGCTCGGCGGGGAGGCCGGGCTGCCCGGCTACGAGATGCAGGGCCACCACGCCCTGTACATGGTGAGCCTGGGCCGTGGCGACCTCGCCGCCGCCCGCCACCACGCCGACCGGGCGCTCGAACACTCCACCGGCGGCCAGCTCGGGCTGGCGCTGAGCGTGCTGTCGATGCTCGACACCCTGCTCCTGCTGATCGCGGGCGACTTCACGGGGGCCGAGCGGTCCTACGCGGCGGCGGCCGAGCGGATGGCCGCCGCCGGAGGCGCCAACGCGGCCGGCGCGGGCGTCATGGGCCGCTTCGTCGCCCGGCTGGCGGGCGGCCTGCCGCAGGACATCCCGGAGATCATGGCGATGTACCGCCTCGTCCCGTCCGACGTCTCGGAGATCCTGACCCGGGCCCTGGTGGCAGAGGGCCGGCCGGAGGAGGCCCGGACGTTCTGGGAGCCGGACCGGCGGGTCAGGAAGGACTACTACTGGCTGGTTCAGACGGCGCTGCGGGCCGAGAACGCCGTCGCGCTGGGCGACCTGCCGACGGCCGGGCGCTGCTACGAGGAGCTGCTGCCCTGGGACGGCGAGGCGGCCGGGCTGCACTGCGGGTCGGTCACCCTCGGGCCGGTCGCCCACATCCTGGGCGACCTGGCCGAGGCGCTGGGCCGGGACGGGTCCGCCCACTACGCCGCGGCGGAACGGGTCGCCGAACGGCTCGGCTCCCCGCACTGGGCCCGCCGGGCGGCCGAGGCGGCCCGCCGGAGCGGAGGCCGCCCGGACGGGATCCGCCCGGGCGGGTGACGAGGCAGGCAGGTACGGTCACCGGCCTCCCGGTTCATGCGGCCAGAGGGCCGAAGATCTGCCGCTGGCGGCGGCGGTGGCCGCCGCGGAACACCGCGAGCAGCACCGTCAGCATCGGCCCGGCCAACTTGCGCAGCCGGGCAAGCTCCTCGGGCCGGGCGTACTGCTCGATCCTGGGAAGCTCGACACCGGGCTTGGTGCCCTTGCGGACCGCGTCCTCCACCCTCTTCCAGTCGGCCACGGAGACGTACTTCGCGATGACGGGGAAGAGCAGCCGTTCCTCCTCCTCGATGTGCTCGTCGAGGAGGTCGGCGAGCCGGGTCAGCGACGAGGCCAGGGCGGAGGCGTCCCGGGTCGTGGCGAACGCGGCGGCCTGGCCGTCGATCTCGTTCAGCAGCGGGTCCAGCGAGGAATGGTCGTCGCTCAGGTCGCGCAGGTCCACCTCGGCCCCGGCGGACCGTTCGAGGACGGGCCACAGGACGCGGTCCTCCATCGTGTGATGGTGGTGGATGCCCGCGCACAGGGTCCTGATGTACTCGGAGACGGTCCGGGCGCGGGCCGGGTCGGCGGTCTGCCGGCCTTCGGTCAGCTCCGCCGCCAGCGTGGCCAGGCGGCGGGTGTCGCCCCGCATGGCGCGGTGGGTGAGCTGGAAGCCCAGAAGCTCGGGGGTCATGGCGTCGGCGGTCATGGCGGGGGTCTCCTCGGTCGATCCGGACGGGGTGCCGGATCCAGACTGCGGGGACCCACTTATGGGCTACTTGGAGGTCACTGAGGACGCCACTTAAGGACGCCGCTCAAGGGCGGCACGTGGGGACGGAGCCCCCGGGACCGCGCGATCCGGTGGCTCCCGTTTGATTTCGCATCCCGGTCCGGAGCCGTGTATGGTTACACCTGTCGGCAGGCGCGAAAGCGCAGCGGACAGGCCCCTTTAGCTCAGTCGGCAGAGCGTCTCCATGGTAAGGAGAAGGTCTACGGTTCGATTCCGTAAAGGGGCTCCACTCCAGCAGGACAGACCGCCCGGACCGCGATATCGCGGGGCCGGGCGTTTCTTGTTTGTGCGAGATCTGTGTGACGATCTTCAACCCGCTCGGACCGCGAGATCATGGGGGTCGGGTGTTCGCTTTTCACGACACCTTCGCACCACTGACTCCCATCCGGTCCGCAGGGCCGGGCGATCCGGAGCCTCGTGCGGTCCCGCATGCCGTGCCGCCGATGCCGCCGGTCGCCGATGGCCGGACGTCCGGCGCGCGCGAGATCGGGGAAGACGCGCGCCGGACGCCCGGCGCGGCTCGCCTCGGGGGATGTGAGGCGGGCCGGGCCCGGCGCATGGGCAACGGGGGCGTTCCGCGCGCCGGACGTTCTGAGAGGACCGCGCAACCGATCGCGGGACGGTCCTCGACGGCTCACTCGGTGTCGTTCACGGAGGACGTTCCCGGCTCATGCTTCCGGTCCAGCGAGCCTTCACCCTCGCAGAGCACCCGGTCGACGTCGCCACGGCGGATCCGCCGGAGATGGACGGGTCCGTTCCGGCCGGGGATGCGCTCCAGCTCGCAGCCGCAGTTCCGGCACTCCGCGATCGGTTCACCGCGGGTCACGTGGTCACCGCCCGACGGTTGTGCAACTCGGCCCATGCCATGTGCCCGGCGCGGGTCGCCTGGGAGCCGTACCGGTCGGCCAGGCCGGAGATGACGCGATGCGCTTCGGGATCGATCTCCGCCCCTGGGACGGGGGTGTCGGAATCGTGGATCTCAAAGCGGATCTTGTTGGAGGTCACCGTCGTGATGAGGCTGATATTGCCCTCGGGCCCGGCTCGGTCTCGATGATCCGCAGGGTGACATGCCCGATGTCATGCACACCCACTATGTCTTCGCCGCGGACGACCAACCGTGGATGCTGTCGGACTCCTACGAACCGCTCAACCTCACCAAAGGCACGGTCATCGCCTTCCCTGAGGACGGGCCGTTCGCCGGTCACGGAGTGACACACCGCATGGCTGAGATAGGCATCGCCGTGGACGACTGGGTTGAGGATGTCGGTGCTCGCCCCGCCAGTCCGCACGAGGCGAAGGAACTCGGCATCGCGGCCGGATCCATCGTCCTGACCGTCGAGCGGACCTACCTCGCCGAAGGCAGGCCGGTCGAGATCGCCGACATGGTCGTCCCCGCGGAGACCTCTCGTCTCGGTTACTCCGGGCCGGTCGGAGAGAGCTGACCTGCCGGGCCGGAGCGATCGGCGGACCGGGGGAGCGGATCAGCGGGGGGAGTGGAAGCGGCGGTGGAGGTCGTGGACCCGATCCGCCAGGTCGGGGACCGGGCCCTCCACGACGACGCCCGGGGCGATCTCGTGGATCGGCAGCGTCCGCACCGGCGGCGCGGGGACCCCGAGCTCGGCGAGCCAGGCCGACAGCTGTTCGGAGGAGCTCACGTAGACGATGCGGCCCAGGCCGACCCAGGCGTGCGCGGCGGCGCACATCGGGCAGTGCTCGCCCGAGGTGTAGACGGTCGCGGCGGCCCGCTCCTCCGGGGTCATGTTCGCGGCGGCCCAGCGCGCCAGCTCGAATTCGGGGTGACGGGTGTGGTCGCCGGAGGCCACCCGGTTGTGGTCCTCGCCGAGGACGGTGCCGTCGGCGGCGACGAGCACGGAGCCGAACGGCTCGTCCCCCTCGTCCAGGGCCTCGGCCGCCAGTTCCACGCAGCGGCGCAGGTGCCGCAGCTCGGTCTCGTCGATCACGGTGACCTCCCGGACGGGATCTCCGGCCCGGCGCCGGATTCTCCGATCGTGCGCTTTCTTGATCGTGTACGGCCGGATCCTATCGACCGGCGGCTCGCGGGACGGGCGCCCGCCGTACGCCGGTCCGGGGTTCCGGGGGTCCGGGGCCGGCCGGGGCGCGGTGCCGGACCCCCGGACGGCGGCGTACGGCGGGGCGCGGTGGTTCGCGCCGATCTCCTGCCGCTGGTAACCTGGCCCGCGATCAGGGAGGACTCGCCGACGGCGGGAGCCCGGTCCGGGCGGGGCTCGCGAGGCCGGAGAACTCCGGTGACTCCCGGCGTGCGGGCGGGCATACTGGGGAAACCCGGAAGCAAGGGTCCCGACCTGCACGAGTGCGCAGTCACTCCGCGGGTCAGGTATCCTATCGGGGTCGGCCGATGTCAGTCGGCCTCAAGGCGGAGTAGCTCAGTCAGGCAGAGCAAACGGCTCATAATCGTTGTGTCGCCGGTTCAAGTCCGGCCTCCGCTACTACCTTCCCGGTCTCCCAACAGGGGCATCGGTGTGGGTTGTCCCAGTCCCGAACGTAGAAAGGCACTCCCAAGTGGCTGCCACCGACGTTAGGCCGAAGATCACGCTGGCCTGCCAGGAGTGCAAGCACCGCAACTACATCACGCGGAAGAACCGGCGCAACGACCCGGATCGGCTTGAGCTGAAGAAGTACTGCCCCAACTGCAAGGCGCACCAGGCGCACCGCGAGACCCGCTAGGTCTCCGGGCGAGGCCCACCGGTCTTCCACCGGGCGAGGCCCGCTTCAGCGGCACTCCATACCGACGACGAACCGGCGTCCCGACATCGGGCGCCGGTTCGTCGTGTCCGGGTGACCGCCGCGTTGAGCCGGATGCCGTGTTCAGGCGACCGTCGCGTCCAGGTGATCACCGCGTCCAGGTGATCACCGCGTTCAGACCGGTCGCCGCGCCGGGCGGTCGCCGCATCCGGAGGTCGCCGCATCCGGATGGCCGTCGCGGCCGAGCCGGTCGTCGTGTCCCATAGGTGACCGGCCACCGGGTCCGGGCGGTTGTCGTGTCCGGACAGCTTTCCCGGCCGGGCGTTGACCGCGCCCGACAGCCGGTGCCGCCCGCGGACCGGGCTACCGTTTCTGGATGACCGGTCGCGGGGCGGGAGCGCAGGACTCTTGTTACCGTCGGTCCCACCAGCTCGGTAACCGTAAAGGAGCATGATGGCTCTGAACCGCGATTTCGTCGGTCGGGCGTCCGCGCCCTCCCCGCCCTACGAGGTCAGCCGCGTGAAGATCAAGGAGTTCGCGGCGGCGATCGGCGACAACAACCCGGTCTACCGCGACCGTGAGGCGGCCCAGGCCGCCGGCCACCCCGACGTGATCGCGCCGCCCACCTTCCCCATCGTGTTCAGCCTCTCCGGCGGGTCGATCCTGGCCGACCCCGAGCTGGGCCTGAACTTCGCCATGGTGGTCCACGGCGAGCAGCGCTTCGAGTACCACCGGCCGATCCACGCCGGTGACGAGCTGGTCAGCGTCTCCACCGTGACCGACATCCGCAGCGTGGGCCGCAACGAGCTCATCACGGTCAGAAGCGACGTCACCACGGTCGGCGGCGAGCCCGTCTGCACGACCTACAACACCATCGTCGAGCGCGGAGGGGCGAGCTGAGATGGCCGCGACTGTCAGGTACGACGAGGTCGAGCAGGGCCAGGAGATCCCGGCCGCCGACTACCAGGTCCGCCGCGCCAACCTGGTGATGTACGCCGGGGCCTCCGGCGACTTCAACCCCATCCACTGGAACGAGCGGTTCGCCAGGGCGGTCGGCCTGCCCGACGTCATCGCGCACGGGATGTACACCATGGCGCAGGCGGGCCGGTTCCTCACCGACTGGGCGGGCGACCCCGGCGCGGTCGTCGACTACGGCGTGCGCTTCTCCTCGATGGTGGTCGTCCCGGACGACGACGAGGGGGCGACCATCACGGTGAGCGGTGTCGTCGAGGAGAAGCTCGACGACAAGCGCGTGCTGGTCGGGCTGACCGCCCGGTCCGGCGACTCCCGCGTGCTCTCCCGGGCCCGCGCGGTGGTTCAGCTCTCCTGACCGCTTCCGGCCCGCGCCGGATCGTCTCCGGAGCGCGGGCCGTACGGCGGGCACGTCCGGCTCCGCCGCACGGAAAGGTCCACCGGTGGGCGGGCCGGGCGATACTTCGCCCGGTCCGTGGGTAGCGTCCCGGCATGAGCGATGTACCACCTCACGTGACGGAGCTCGCCGAGCGGCGGGCCAGGGCCCGCGCCGACCGCGACTACGCGGGGGCGGACGCGCTCCGCGACGATATCGAAGCCGAGGGCTGGACCGTCCGCGACGTCGGCGACGGGTTCGAGCTCACCCCCAGGCCGTCCTTCAAGGTCTGGCCCACGGTGAGCTCCGTACCCGTGACGGGTGCGGGCGGCAGGCAGCCGGAGCGGTCCGCCGAGGCGGGGCTCCGCCCGGAGGGGCATGGTATCCCCGCGGCCACGAACCGCGACACCGACGCCGGCACCGGCCGTGACGCCGCCGCTTCCGGTGAACCGGCCGGTTCCACCGGAGCCGCGGCGGGGACCGGGCGCGGGGCCGTCGCGGACGTCGGCCGGGGCGACGCGCCCGACGCCGAACGGGTCGCCGCGGCCGCCGAGCCGGGCGCCCGTCCCGAGGAGGTGGGCCAGCTCGACGCCGAACGGGTCGGCGAGGCCGAGGCGGCCCCCCGGCCGCGACCCGAGGGCGCCGAGCTCCTCGGCCGGTCCGACGACGTCGAACGCGCCCCCGAGCGCATGGTCTCCTCCCAGCTGCTGTGGGACTCCAGCCTGGCCGTCTCCCGGGTGGACGAGGAGATCACCCCGGTCGAGGGGCGCAAGCCGATGACCTCGCCGACCGTCACGGTCGGACTCGTCGTGGACGGTTGGCCCGACGACCTGCGCGAGTGCGTCCGCGCCCTGCTCGCCCACACCGACGCGAAGATCGTCGCGCTGGACCTGGGCGACGTGGACGGCGCCGGCGCCGTCCTGCAGGAGCTCGCCGACGCCGACCCCGGGCGGATCCAGGCGTGGCACGTGGCCGAGACCCCGCACTGGCGGGGCGGCACGGCCGGCTGGGGCGAGAGCCGCAACAAGCTGCTGGAACTCGACGACTCCGACGTGCACGTGGTGATGGAGACCTCCGTCGTCCTCGACGGCGACGCGATCACCCCGCTGGCCGGGGCGCTGAACGACAAGGTGAGCGCCGCGGGATGGAAGGGCGTGGACCCGGGCGAGGACCGCCGCGAGTGGAAGGACGCCGGGCCCGGCGACGTGCGGGCGGTGCTCGGCCACCTGTTCGCGGTCCGGCGGGACGCCGCGCTGTCGGTGGGAGGCTTCCCCTCGGGGGCGCGCTACTACCGCAACGCCGACCTGGAGTTCTCCCTCACGATCCCGGGCACCGTCGTCGCCCTCGGCGACGAGCTCCCGGTCCACGAGGGACGGCACCGCGGCTACCACGACGTCGATCCCGAATACCGTGAGCGCGAGTCGCGCCGGACCTATGAGCGCGTGCTGAGGCTGCTGGGTTCCCCGTAGGCTGGTCGCGAGGTCCGGGACCGGCGTTTTTTGGGGAAAGTGCATGGCTGAGCGGGTGGCAGGGGTGCGGCTGGCGCCGTACACGACGTTGGGGCTGGGCGGACCGGCCGGGGCGTTCGCGGAGGCCGGGTCGGCGGAGGAGATCGTCGAGCTGGTCTCCGCCGCGGACCGGGCCGGTGAGCCGGTCCTGGTGCTCGGCGGCGGCAGCAACCTCGTCGTGTCCGACGACGGCTTCGACGGGCTGGTCGTCCGGGTCGCCTCCCGCGGGATCGAGGCCGACGGCGACCGGGTCGTCGTCCAGGCCGGGGAGGACTGGGACGCGCTGGTCGCCCGCGCGGTGGCCGAGGGGCGTTCCGGCATCGAGTGCCTGGCCGGGATCCCCGGCCAGGTCGGCTCCACCCCGATCCAGAACGTCGGCGCCTACGGGCAGGACGTGTCGCAGACCATCGCCGGCGTCCGGGTCTACGACCGCAAGAACGGCGACGTGACCGAGCTGCCCGCGCACGAGTGCCGGTTCGCCTACCGGCACAGCGTGTTCAAGGAGGAGCCGGGACGATACGTCGTCCTCGCCGTCGCCTACGAGCTTCCGGCGGCGGGCGGGCTGTCCGGTCCGGTCGCCTACCGCGAGCTGGCCGTACGGCTGGGCGTCGCCCTCGGTGAGCGGGTGCCGGTGGCGAGGGCCCGCGAGGCCGTGCTGGATCTGCGCCGGGGCAAGGGGATGGTGCTCGACGCCGCCGACCCCGACAGCCGCAGCGCGGGCTCGTTCTTCACCAATGCGCTGCTGTCCGCGGCCGAGGCGGCCGAGCTGGAACGGCGCGTTCCCGGGTTCCCCCGCTTCGACATGCCGGACGGGTCGGTCAAGGTCCCGGCGGCGTGGCTGATCGAGAACGCCGGGTTCCCCAAGGGGTACCGCCGCGGCGCGGCGCGCATCTCCACCAAGCACACCCTCGCCCTGACGAACCCCGAGCTGTCGGCCACGACCGCCGACCTGCTCGACCTGGCCAGGGAGGTCCGCGACGGGGTGCGGGAGAGGTTCGGCGTCACGCTGGTCAACGAGCCCGTCATGGTGGGCGTCCGGCTCTGATCCGCACGCGGTGCCGGGCCCGGCCGTGATCCTCCGGGCCCGGCGGTGATCCGCGGCGCCGTGTACGGCACAGGCCGGCCCTCCGCTTCACATCCGGCGGTGATCCGCCGTGCCGTGGGCGGTGCGGGCCGGTCCGTCGTCTCACACCCGGCGCCGGTCCCGGCCCCACCGGCCGGTCCGCGAGTCAGCTCACCGGCCGGCGCCGGAGGACGAACGGCTTCCCTTCCCCGTAGCCGCCCTCCTCGGACGAACCGGCCGCCCACAACTCGGTGGTGCCCGGCACACGGATGAGGCGGACATTCCAGACGGGGTGGAGTTCCTCGCGCGCGGGATGACCCCCGTCCCGGTAGGGATGGGAGGGCGGGCCGTACTCGCGTGACCATCCCGCGCCGTCGAAGTGGAGGAAGAGCGGCTGCCTCGGGTGATCGGCGTCGACTCCGGCGAACCAGACGTCGTCCGGTCCGGTGGCGGTGACACTCCGCAGAACGCCCCGCGAGAACGGCGGATCCACCCGGTTCCACCGTGAACCGTCCCAGCGCACGATCAGCGGCCGCTCACCGTCGCCCCCGGGCTCGGGGTACGACAGCCCGACGGCCCATACGTCGGTCTTCGAGACCGGCCAGACGCCGTCGAGCCTGCCCCGGTATTCCTTGAGCACCGACGGCTCGGCGTACAGGCTGTCGTCAGGGGGCCTGTGGTAGACCAGCGGGTTCCCCGTGGCCGAGGCGTCGGACTCGGTCCCGCCGACGGCCCAGAGATGTCCGTCGCGGACCGCGATGTCGCGGAGCATCCCCCTGTCGCCCCTCTCGCCCAGGTCCTCCGGTTCGGTGAAGCGATGGCCGTCCCACCTGACGATCATCGGCCCGGACGGACCGGATCCGGCGAACCACGCCTTCCGGCCGGCCGTCTCGACGTCGAACAGGAAGTGGTCGTGCGACACCCCGAAGGGGCGCTCTTTCCTCCAGCGGTGCCCGTCCCAGTGCGCGGCGAAGGCCCTGGATCCTCCCCCGCCCGTCACCCACACGTCGTCCGGCCCGCTCGCCCCGACTCCGTCGAGGGAGTTGACGGTCTCGAAGGAGAAGTCGTTCTCGTCGTGCGGCACGTCCAGGCTCGGCATCCGGTGCCAGCGGATTCCGTCCCACCGCAGTGCCACGGGGTCCCCGGGCCGGTTCTCGCCGGCGTCCTCCACCCCGGCCGCCCACGCCTCGCGGGGCCCGGTCGCCGTGATGTCGAGCAGTTGCGCGCCGAAGGCCGTCTTCGGGACCGTGACGCGGCTCCACGCGGCCGAGACGGGAACGGGCCTGCTGCTCGGGACCGGGCTCGCCTGCGCTCCGGGGCCGGCCCGAGCCGTACGGTTCGCCGTCGGGGCTGATGCCCGGTCGCCGCCGGGGCGGCCCGGTGATGTCTCCGCGGGGCCGGGAGTGCACGCGACCAGCACGGACGCTCCGAGGAGGATCGCCGTCCGCCGCCGGCGCTTGGTGATCGGCATTGGGGCAAGATAGCTCCCGTCACCGATGAAGATCCGGTATTCGGGGGATTCCCCGGAATCGCCCGGCTGCCGGGCTGAGGGTAAGGAAACGCCCATCCCGGGAATGGGTAACGGTTCCCACCTGTTAAGGTCAGGTGAAACATCCGAGGGGGAGTAGTCCCAATCGCGTGATCGACATACTGGCGCTCCGGCGCCCGGTCGCGCGGGCCTGATCGCGGAGCGGTATCCGCGCCGATCAGGCGGACGAGACCTTCGGTCTGGCAGTCGTACGTTCACGCTGCCGGGCCGAAGCCGTGCCCGTCTCCCCGGGTGCCTCCCTTCCGGCCCGGCCGCGCACGCGGAAGGGCACTCTCGTTGGAAGCGTTCTGGATCAGCCTCGCTGTGATCTTCGTCGCCGAGCTCGGCGACAAGAGCCAGCTCATGGCGATGACCTTCGCGACCCGGTTCAAGCCGTGGCCGGTGCTCGCGGGCATCACCCTGGCCACCGCCGTCGTCCACCTGGTCAGCGTGGGAGTGGGCAAGGTCGCCGGGGACCTCATCCCCACCACGGCGATCACCATCGTCGCGGGCATCGCGTTCCTCGGCTTCGCCGTGTGGACGCTGCGGGGCGACGAGCTGACCGAGGATGAGGCGCAGAAGGCGCAGCGCACCACCCGGTCGGCCCTCATCGCGGTGACCGTCGCCTTCTTCCTCGCCGAACTGGGCGACAAGACCATGCTCGCCACCATCACCCTGGCCACCCAGCACGGCTGGTTCGGCACCTGGGTCGGTTCCACGGTCGGCATGGTCGCCGCCGACGCGCTCGCCATCCTCGTCGGCCGCATGCTCGGCAAGCACCTCCCCGAGAAGGTCATCCGGTACGGCGCCGCCGCGGCGTTCGCGGTCTTCGGGATCATCCTCCTGCTCGAACCGCTGTTCGCCTGACGGACGGGCCACGACCCGGGCGGGCATCCGCGACCGAAGCCCGACGGGCGAGCGCCCCCGCCCCCTGTGTCAGGGGACGGGGGCGCTTCCTGTCTCCCACCCCGGGAGGTCTGTGCGGCGGCGGCCGTCAGCTCACCGTGACGTCGTCGACGTAGACCGCCGAGCCGCCGCCGCTGTCGGACGGGCTGACGAACTGCACGCCGATCTCCCGGACGTCGCCCAGATCGGTCAGTCCGGCGAGGTCCAGCGTGAGGACGGCGCCGGCGGAGGTCACCGGAACGGGCCCGCCGTCGTGCCAGGCCCACGACGGACCGGTCTTCACGTACAACTTCGCCTGGACGCCGCTGCCCGCGTCACCCCAGGGCGCCAGCCTGGCGACGGCGCGCAGCGTGGCGCGTCCGCTGAGGTTCGCCGAGCCGGTACGCGCCAGGTAGGCGGTGCCGTTGAGGGTGACGTCCGCCTTGAGGGACCTGCTCCCGGAGGCGGCCCACTCGCCGACGGACCAGGGACCTCCGGTGACCCCGGCGCCGGTCCAGCCGTCCGTGTCCGACTCGAAGTCGTACAGGGTCGTGCCGGTCTGGCCGCCGGTGCCGACCTCGACGGCCTCCGAGACCGGCCCGGCCGTGCCCTCGGCGGTGTGGCCGGTCACGGTGTACCAGACGTCCCCGGAGGGGGCCGAGGAGTCCGTCCACGGCGTGCCGTTGTCCGAGACGCAGCGGTCGCAGACCGTCGTCCACGGGCCGCCGGCGCCGGCGGTGGCGCGCCGTACCGAGTACGTGGCCGCGGTCGTCGATCCGCGCCAGGCCACCGACACCCCGCCGCTCCTCCGCTGCACCGAGGTGACCAGCGGCCTGCCCGGCGCGGGTACGGCGGGCACCGGCGTCCCGCTCATCTGGAAGTGGAACTGCCGGATGGCCGTGGCCCGCTGCCTCATGGTGGCGTCGTCGCCCGGATAGTGCATGGTGAACCCGTCGTTGTGCTGCACGTACCCGTGGTCGTCGCGGTGCGGGAAGATCTGCCAGAACAGCGCGCCGCTGACATCGGAGTCCCCGGCGATCGCGGAGAGCTTCCCGCTGTCGGCGTCGGTGGAGCCGTACTCCCCGGCGATGTACACCTTGCCGTGCCCGGTGATGTCGCGGGCGTCGTTGCGGACCGCGTCGCCGGAGGACAGCGGGTAGTAGTGCGCGTCGACGATGTCGATCTCGCTCACCCCGTACTCCTGGCCGCTCCAGTGCGTGGCGACCAGGGTGTCCGGTGACAGGCGCTTGAGATGCTGGGCGATGGTGCGGATCCAGTTCGTGTTGACGCCGGTGAGCTCGTTGCCCAGCTCCCACGCCAGCACGCCCGGCTCGTCCTTGAACGCCGTCCCGGTGTACGGGTTCACGTGGTTGAGCAGGTGGTCGATGTACTGCTTGAACGCGTCGATCGCACGCGGGTCGGTGTAGAAGGCGTCCTCCGGCAGGCCGAGCCAGTCGGTGAAGTCGTGCCGCCCGCCGTGGTACCAGTGCCAGTTGTCGGTCAGCGGGACCACCAGGCGCAGGCCGCGGGCCCTGGCGGCGGCCACGGCGTAGTCGATGGTGGCGAACGCGCCGTCGTTCCACTGCCCGAGACGAGGCTCCAGCGTCAGCGGGTGCCCGGTCGAGATGCCGAGCGTGTGCGAGCGCACCACCGTCGAGCCCATGGCCTTGGCGGTGTCCAGGCCGTCGTCGATCCGGAACTTCGTGGGGTAGGCGATTCCGCCGACGTTCTCGTCCAGCCCGAGCCAGGAGAGGTTGACGCCGCCGAACCTGAAGGGCCTGCCGTCCAGCATGAGCTTCGTGCCCTGCCTGGTCACCCGGCTGATCGGCTCGGCTGTCGGGGTCGGGGTCGGGGTGGGGGTCGGGGTCGGCGTGGTGGTGGGGGTCGGGTCCGGTGTGGCGGTGGCCGTCGGGCTCGGGGTCGCCGTCGGGCTCGGTGTGGGGGACGAGCCGTCGTCGCAGGGGAGGCCGTTGAAGGTGAAGCCCGCCGGGGCGGTGTTGGTCCCGGTGTAGGAGACGGTGAAGCCGACGCCGGTGGAGGCGCCGCCGGCCAGCGAGCCGTTGTAGCCCGCGTCGCGCACCGTCACCGCGGTCCCGGACTGCTGGAAGACGCCGTTCCACCCTGAAGTGATCTTCTGGTCGCCGGTGAAGGACCAGCCGAGCGTCCAGGAGGTGACGGACGGCCCGTTGTTGGTGAGGGTGACGTCGGCCGTCGCCCCGCCGCCCCAGGCGGAGGTGACCTTGTAGGCCACCGCGCACGCGGACGGGGCGGCGTGCGCGGTCGTCGCCGTACCGCCCGCCAGCAGCGCCGATACGGCCAGCAGCGTCGCGAGCACGGCGCGGCGTCGCGGTGGGGAAGATGGTGCCATGGCTCTCCTCGTGGGTCTGCCGGCCGTTCCTGGCAGCGGTACGGTTAACTGATTCAGTGACGGCCGTCCGGTCTGCGGTGTGACGGCATCCGCTGGCGCGTCGGCGGAATGCGAGAATCTCCTCTCGCCGGGCGTGGGGCAGCCCGAAACCGCCGCGTTCACCAGCGGATACCCGGGCGAAGGGGCCCTGACCGCACCCTTCGGAGTGCATCCTTGCGAAAGCGGGAATGGCGATGACTTCGGTATCGTAGAACTTAATCGATTAAGTAATCAACGGGTCCCGTGGATTCATCTGAGTGAGGGTCGGTGGGGTGGGCCTTCTGGTGCGGGGTGTTTCCCCGGGTTTGGGCGGGTGCACGCTTGCCGGGCTGGACGACGGCGCGCTGCGGCTGGGGCTTTTCAGGGTGCGGGGCGGTTCCCCGGGGGCTTGGGCGGGTCCATGCTTGCCGTGCTGGTCGGATGCGCGCGCTGCGGTGGGTGGGTGTTCCGGCCGGCGCTGTGGCCGGGCTCCGGTGTCGACCGGCCTCCGGCCTGGTCCCGGGCGCGATGGTTTCTGGCGTTTTGAAGCCGGCCGGAACACCCACCCACCTCCGCGCCATGCCTGCTTCGGTCGTACGGCCCGCTCGCCGTGGCTTCTCGCTTTCCGGCAGCCCACGGTCCCCGCCGATGCTGAAGCCGCCCTGCTTCTCGTTCAGGGCTGGTCGCCGTGGCCTTGCGGCCACACTGGCGGGGGAGAGCGCAGGGCCGGGCGCCGTAGCCGCTCTCTTCCGGGCCGCTGAGGCTAGGCTCTTTTCATGGTCGACTTCTGGGAACCCGCAGCGCCGGGCGTGCTGAAGCTACCCTCGGGCCGGCTGGTTCGCGGCCGGGGGCTCAGGCGCCCGCTTCCGGAAGGGCGGGAGCCCGCCTTCGCGCTGTACCTGCTGGGCAAGGAGCCGCCGCCCGTCTCCTGGGAGGCCCGCTGGCTGCGCTGGCCGGACTTCCGGCTGCCGTCCGACCGCGCCGCCGCGCGGGACGCGTTCCACGAGGCGTGGGAGCGTGCCGCGACCGAGCGCGTCGAGGTCGCCTGCTGGGGCGGACAGGGCCGGACCGGTACGGCGCTCGCCTGCCTCGCCGTACTGGACGGGGTGCCGGCCGGTGAGGCGGTCGCCTACGTCAGGCGGCACTATGCGGCCCGCGCCGTGGAGACCCCCTGGCAGCGCCGTTTCGTCGCCCGATTCCGGTAAGGGCCTCATCCCGTCCGCCGGCGCCGTGATGAACCGCAGGGTTCGTGGGACGGGGGCGGTCCGCCCGTCGGCGGCCGGGGGCTTGCGCCTCCCCCAAGGGGAGCCGCGAAGGTAGGGGCCATGAACGGCGGCACGCTCCACTCGATCGGTGACCTGGCCCGGCGGACCGGGCTGACGGTCAAGACCATCCGGTTCTACTCCGATCGCGGGATCGTGACGCCGACCGACCGCAGCCCGGCCGGTCACCGCCTCTACGACGTCGAGGCCGCCGCCCGCCTGGACCTCGTGTGCACGTTGCGGGACCTGGGACTGGACCTCGCCACGATCCGCAAGGTCGTGGACCGGGAGCTCTCGCTCACCGAGGTCGCGGCGACGCACGCCGAAGCCCTGGCGACGCAGATCAGCGCCCTGCGTCTGCGGCGCGCGGTGCTGACGGCGGTGGCCGAGCGCGGGGCCACTCCCGAGGAGATGGATCTCATGCACAAGCTGGCCAAGCTCTCCGAGGACGAACGCCGGCGCCTGGTCGACGACTTCCTCGACGCCGTCTTCGGCGGACTCGCCGACCCCCACTTCGCGGGGATCCGGCGCTCGATGACCCCCGAACTGCCCGACGACCCCGGCACGGAGCAGGTCCGGGCCTGGGTGGAGCTGGCGGAACTGTCCCGGGACCCCGGCTTCCGCGCCGCCGTACGGCGCACGGCCGAGGACCACGCGGCCGAACGCGCCGCGGGCGGCGCCGCGGTCCCCCGACGCGACCCCGTCGCGGCCGTCCGGGACGGGGCCCGTCCGGCGTTGGACGCCGGCGTCGCGCCCGCCTCGTCTCAGGCCGTCCCGATCGTCGCGGCGCTGACGGCTCATTACGCCCGTGTCGTCGGTCTCCCCGACGACGACGGGCTCCGCCGCCGGCTGCTGACCCGGCTGGAGACCGCGAACGACCCCCGCAGGCAGCGGTACCTGGAACTGCTCGCGGTGGTCAACGGCTGGCCGGCCCCGGAGGACCCGACCCCGGCACTCGACTGGTCCATCCAGGCCCTGCGTTCCCGGATCCCGCCCACTGCGGCATGCGCCTCCGACCGGCCCGGATGATCCTGAAAGAGCCCGGGTGAGCCCGGGTGGGTACCGGCCCGCCTGGGCTCTGGGCTCTGAGGAGGCGCGCCGGTCCGGGAGGCGTCCATCCGCCGGAGCGCGGGTACGGCGGGGTGGGGGTGCGGCCGGTGAATCATCGCTTTTAAATATCGCCATATATCGCTATTTATGCACTTATAGGTGGATAGCACGTGATAAGTCGATTCCAGGGGGACAGGGGACGGGAGTCCGTATTCATGGTTGCCTTGGCGATCTTTTTTTGATCCGCTGCACACACCCACATGTGTACGAAGGGATCCATATGACCGCCGCCGCCTCCGAGAACGCCGCCTGCCCGAGGCACCCGCTCGACCAGGACGCCGCCGGAGTCAACCGGCCCGGCCTGTACCCGAACGAGCTGTACCACCGGATCCGCGAGACGGGGACGGGCGTCACCGAGGTCATCCGTCCCACCGGCACGGGCAAGCTCGTCACCCGCTATGACGACGTCAAGGAGGTGCTGCGGAACCAGGCGGCGTTCTCCCGGGAGGCCGCCCTCGACGCCGACGACGTCGGCCTGGAGGACACCATTCTGGGGCTGGACGGGGAGCGTCACGCGGCCGTGCGCAACGTCGTCAAGGCGCTGTTCACCCCGCGGGCCGTGGAGCGGCATCGGGGCGACGTCGAGATGAGCGCGGCGGCGCGGCTGAAGGAGATGACGGAGAACGGGGAGCCCGCGGACCTGGTCGAGGACTTCGCGCTGCCACTGGCGCTGGACACCATCTCCGACCTGCTGGGGCTGCCCCATGAGGACCGGGCGCGGTTCCGCCACTGGGGCGAGTCGTTCCTGGCCCACACCATCGTGGCCGGGGAGGAGGCCCAGGCCTCGTCGGCGGCGATGGCCGGCTACCTGGCCGGCCTCATCGAACAGCGGCGGCAGCGGCCCGGACCGGACCTGCTGGGCCGGATCGCCGTCGCCGGCGCGGATCTGCCCCCCGCGCAGCAGATCATGCTGCCGATCGCCCTGGTGCTGGGCGGCTGGGAGACCACGGCGAGTTCCATCGGGACCTTCGTCCAGGTCCTGCTCACCCACCCCTACGAGGGATACGAGACGGCCTACGCCTACCTCATCGACCACCCGGAGATGATCCCGTCGGCGGTCACCGAGCTCACGCGGATGTTCTCCACCACGGGAGCCGACACTATGCCCCGCCGGGCGACGCGGCGGGTGACGCTGCCCAGCGGCGCCGAGGTGCGGCCCGGCGAGATAGTGATCGCCTCGACCGACGCGGGCAGCTACGACCCGCGGGTCTTCCCCGACCCGCACCGGATGATCTTCGATCGTCCCTACAACCATCACCTGTCGTTCGGGCACGGTCCGCATCACTGCCTCGGCCGCCACCTCGGCCACCTGGAGATCGTCGTCGCGATCGGCCTGCTCACCCGGGAGCTGCCCCGCCTGCGGCTGGCCGTCCCCTCCGAGGAGATCCCCCGCAGGACCGGGCACGCCATCAAGGGGGTGGCCTCGCTGCCGGTGAGGTGGACGTGACGGGCTGACCCCCCCGCCACACTCGGTGGGCCGGCCCGTCGGCGTCACCGGGTACGGCGAGGCCGGCCTCCGGCGTCGCCGTACCCGGTGAGGTCAGCCGATCAGGGCGAGACGGTGCGCGGCCGCGGCGGCCTCGCCGCGGGTGGCGACGCCCAGTTTGGCGAGGATGTTGGAGACGTGGACGCTGACCGTCTTGGCGGAGATGAACAGCTCGGCGGCGATCTCGCGGTTGGACCGGCCCTGGGCGACCAGCCGGAGCACCTCCTGCTCGCGCGGGGTCAGCGGAGCCGCGGGAGCGTCCGCCGCGGGGGAGGAGGCCGCGCCGGCGGCGGGTTCGCGGTCCAGCGTCACCCCCAGCCGGCGCGCCAGGGACTCGATCTCGGTGGTCAGGGGCCGGGCGCCCAGCGCGGCCGCGGCCGGGTGCGCCGCGCGCAGCCGTACGGCGGCGCCCTCGCGGTCACCGGCGGAGGCCGCGGCCCGTGCCGCCTGCAGCAGCGATTTCGCGCGCAGGAAGGGGCGGTCCAGCTTCTCCCAGACGGCGGCCGCGGCGTCGTGGTCGCGGTTGACGGAGAAGCGGTAGGCCTCCGAGACCGGGCTGTCCACGGTCAGCGACGTGGCAGCCTTCTCGACCTGGGGCCGCAGCGCCGCCGCCCGCTCGGGCGCGACGGGCTCGGCGACCTCGCAGACCCCGGCCAGCAGGGCGAGGGTGCGCCAGCCCAGCATGGGCTTGCTCGTGATCAGGGCCGCACGGACGGCCTCCTCGGCGACCTCCAGGGCGGCGAGCGGCTCGCCGTTCAGCAGGTGCAGTCCGACGCGGAGCCGGATGTTCGCGGTCAGCTCCTGGGTGAACTCCTCCTGCGTGGAGAAGGCGCCGACCTCGTTCAGCACGGACGCGACCAGGTCGGTCTCGCCGCGGGCGATCGCCACGTCGGCGCGGATCCTGCGCAGGTGGTGGCGGGTGCGCAGGGTCGGGTCCATGGTGAGTCCCTGCTCGGCGACCCGGGCGGCCTCGTCGAAGCGGCCCAGCGCCTCCAGCGCCTCGGCCCGGTTGTTGGCGATGAAGGTGCCCTGGGTGCGGTAGCGGCCGTACTCCCTGGCCAGCCGTTCCCCCTCCAGCGCCATCTCGACCGCCTCCGCGGAGCGGCCCATGTTGTTGAGCGCGTCCACGGTGTTGGCGATCGACCGCAGGACGACGCGGCCGGAGCCGACGCGCTCGCCGATCGTCTTGGCGGTCATGTTGACGGTGATCGTCTCGTTCATGCGTCCGGCGATCGAGTGGCCGAGGGCGAGGTTGAGCAGCAGGTCGGCCTCCAGGCCCTCGTCGCCGTGCTCACGGGCGATGCCGAGCGCCTCCTCGGTGAGCGCGGTCCCCTCGGCGACCTCGCCGCCGAACATCAGGTGGGAGCCGAGCCTGGTCAGGACGGCGGCACGGTGCGGGCCGGGGCCGGGGACCAGTCGTTCGGCGTAGCGGAGGTCGTCGAGCGCCCCGGGCTTGCGCTTGGCCGTTTTGAACTGGGAGAGCCGCACGACCAGCTCGGCCACCCGCGCGGGTTCGGTCCCCTCGTCCAGCTCGGACAGCGCGGCCTTGACGAACTTCGTCCCACGCTCCAGTTCGCCGCAGGCGTTGGCCGCCGCCGACGCCTGCTCCAGGACCGTGGTGTGGTCGGCGCCGATCAGTTCGGCGGCGTCGGGCACCTTGCCCCACAGCTGGAGGACCCGCTCCAGGAGCTGCATCTCCTCGTTGTAGGCGAAGCTCTTGGCGGCCTTGCCCGCGGCCTCCCAGGCTGAGATGAGGGCCCACTTGTCGTCGCGGGCGGAGTACCAGTGGTGGGCGATCTCGACGGCGGCCCGGCCGGGCGGGACCATCGTGCGGTCCCGGCTGATCTCCTCGGCGAAGCGGGCGTGCAGCCGCATGTGCTCGCCGGGCAGGAGCTCGTCGTGTACGGCCTCGCGGATCAGGGCGTGCCGGAAGGCGTAGGCGCGGCCGTCGGCGATCTGGAGCACGTTGGCGGCGACGGCGGGCCGCAGCGCGTCCTCCAGGTCGATGTCGGACAGGCCGCTGACCGCGGCGAGCAGCGCGTGGCCCACCCGGTTTCCCCCGGCGGCGGCGATGCGCAGCACCCGCTGGGTCTCGTCGGGGAGCTGCTCGACGGAGCCGATGATCAGGTCGTGCAGGGAGTCCGGGAAGGAGCACTCGCCGCCGCACTCGACGAGCGCCTCGACGAACAGGGGGATGCCCTCGCTGCGTTCGAAGACCTTGCCGACCTGGGCGAACTCGGGCGTCGTGCCGAGGATGCCGGCCATCTGGGCGGCCACCTCGTCCTGGGTGAGGCGGGGCAGGTCCAGCCGGAGCACGCCCTCGACCCGGCCCAGCTCGGCGAGCACCGGACGCAGCGGGTGCTGGCGGTGCAGCTCGTCGGAGCGGTAGGTGAGGACCATCAGGACCGGTATGGCGCGCAGGTTGCGGCTGAGGAAGGCGATCAGGTCGCGGCTGGAGCGGTCGGCCCAGTGGATGTCCTCGATGACCAGGACGACCGGGCGGCGCTCGGCCAGCCGTTCCAGGAGGGTGAGGACCTGTTCGAAGAGCCGGGCGCGTGCCGTCTCCCCGTCGGCGTCGCCGCTCGGCTCGCCGAACTCGGGCAGCAGCCGGGCCAGGTCCCGCGCGCCGCCCTCGGGCAGCAGGGCGGCGACCTTCTCGGCGCCGCACTCGCGGACGAGCTGGCGGATCACGGCGGTGAACGGCGCGTAGGCGAGGCCCTCGGCGGACAGCTCCACGCAGCCCCCGAGGAGTACGTGGGCGCCGTCGCGGGTGACGCGTTCGGCGAAGGAACCGGTCAGCCGGGTCTTGCCGACGCCCGCCTCGCCGCCGAGGAGGACGGTCGCGGCCGTACCCTCGCACGCCTGCGCGAAAGCCTCCGTCAGCGCCGCGAGTTCGGCCTGCCGCCCCACGAAGACGGGGCTCACCGTCCGACCCATCATGAGCTCTAGCATGTCACGCCTTATGGGTAGTTATCTCCCCATTTGCCGTACGGCAGGCGGGCCCGCCGTACGGCTCAGGGAGGCCGCTGAGCCCGGCCGGGCTGAGGGTGGCGGCCGGGCTCTCGGGGCGTGGTCATGCGGGGAGGATCCGGGAGAGGAGGCTCCGGCGGCGCTCGCCGCCGGACCGGCCCTCCGAGGTGGCCTTCGCCTCGCGGGCGAGGCGGTGCTCACGGGCCTGCCGGTGGAGCTCGGCGGTGCGGTCGCTGATGAGCTGGTGGTGAAGCTCGGGGTTCATGGTCGACGCCTCCTGGCGTTCTTGAGCGGTGCTTTCTCCTTGCACTCTCAAGATTCGGCCTAAGGCCCCCGCCCTCACATCGGACGGATGCCCTATCTCCGGAGGCCTTCCGCGCCACGGGGATGCCTAGGCAGGTCCGGGCATGCCTAGGGGGTACCTAGGCATGCCCGGGGGTCGGGCCGCTCCGTCCGCTATGTCCTTTTCACTCAAGGTCGGGCTGTTCCCTCCCATCGGTTCCAGGTGGCTCCGGCCTCGTCCCGGTTCGTTCCCGCCCGGTTCCGGAGGTGTTCCCGCCGTCCTCGGCGAACATTGCCGAAACCCGGACCCGGACCTGGGCGGTGTCCGGTTTGGAACTAATCACGCCAGTCGGCATGCTGTAGAGGTGTCAACTGTGACTACCTCGTTCGCCGACGTGGCCTCGTCCAACGTCGCGCTGCGAACCTTCCTCCACGGCCTGCCCGGTGTCGACCGTGTCGGCGCCGACCAGCGGGCCGCGATGCTCGGCACCCGCTCCATCAAGACGACCGCCAAGGCGGAGGCCATCGACCTGGCCATCCGCATGGTGGACCTGACCACCCTCGAAGGCGCCGACACGCCGGGCAAGGTCCGCGCGATGTGCGCCAAGGCGGTCCACCCCGATCCGGCCGACCCGGCCGTCCCCAAGGTGGCCGCGGTGTGCGTCTACCCCGACATGGTGGCGGGGGCCGTCGGCGCGCTCGCCGGGTCGGGTGTGAAGGTGGCCAGCGTCGCCACGGCGTTCCCCAGCGGGCGTTCCTCCCTCGACGTCAAGGTGGCCGACACCCGGCTGGCCGTCGAGGCGGGCGCCGACGAGATCGACATGGTGATCGACCGCGGCGCGTTCCTGTCCGGCGACTACGTCAAGGTCTTCGAGGAGATCGTCGCGATCAAGGAAGCCTGTGGCGAGGCGCACCTGAAGGTGATCCTGGAGACCGGCGAGCTCGCGACCTACGACAACGTACGGCGGGCGTCCTGGCTGGCCATGATGGCCGGCGGCGACTTCATCAAGACCTCCACCGGCAAGGTGCAGCCGGCCGCGACCTATCCCGTGACGATGGTCATGCTGGAGGCGGTCCGCGACTTCCTGGCCGCCACCGGCCGCACGGTCGGCGTCAAGCCCGCGGGCGGCATCCGCACCACCAAGGACGCGATCAAGATGCTCGTCCTGGTCAACGAGGTCGCCGGCGACGGCTGGCTCACCCCGGACCTGTTCCGCCTCGGCGCCTCCTCCCTGCTCAACGACCTGCTGATGCAGCGCCAGAAGATGGCCACCGGCCGGTACGCGGGCCCCGACTACTTCACCCTGGACTGACGATGTTCGAATACGCACCGGCCCCCGAGTCCCGCGACGTCGTCGACATCAAGCCGTCCTACGGGCTGTTCATCGGCGGCGAGTTCACCGACGGCGCGGGCCCGTCGTTCAAGACGGTCAACCCCGCCTCCGAGGAGGTCCTGGCCGAGGTGGCGTCCGCGTCCGCCGACGACGTGGACCGGGCCGTCCGGGCCGCGCGCGAGGCGTTCGGCGCCTGGTCGGCGATGCCCGGCTCCGAACGGGCCAAGTACCTCTTCCGGATCGCCCGCATCATCCAGGAGCGCTCCCGCGAGCTGGCCGTGCTGGAGTCGCTGGACAACGGCAAGCCGATCCGGGAGTCGCGCGACGTGGACCTCCCCCTGGTCGCGGCGCACTTCTTCTACTACGCCGGCTGGGCCGACAAGCTCCCCTACGCCGGGTACGGTCCCAGCCCCCGGCCGCTGGGCGTGGCCGGCCAGGTCATCCCGTGGAACTTCCCGCTGCTGATGCTGGCGTGGAAGATCGCCCCGGCGCTGGCCTGCGGCAACACGGTCGTGCTGAAGCCCGCCGAGACCACCCCGCTGACCGCGCTGCTGTTCGCCGAGATCTGCCGCCAGGCCGACCTGCCGCCGGGCGTGGTCAACATCGTGACCGGCGCGGGCGAGACCGGCGCGGCGCTGGTGAACCACCCGGACGTCGACAAGGTCGCCTTCACCGGCTCCACCGAGGTCGGCCGGATGATCGCCCGGTCCGTCGCCGGGACGCGCAAGAAGGTCACCCTGGAGCTCGGCGGCAAGGCCGCCAACATCGTCTTCGACGACGCCGCCCTCGACCAGGCGGTCGAGGGCATCGTCAACGGCATCTTCTTCAACCAGGGGCACGTCTGCTGCGCGGGCTCCCGGCTGCTGGTGCAGGAGTCGATCGCCGAGGAGCTGCTGGAGGCGCTCAAGCGGCGCCTGTCCACGCTGCGTCTGGGCGACCCGCTGGACAAGAACACCGACATCGGCGCGATCAACTCCGCCGCGCAGCTCGCGAGGATCCGCGAGCTGTCCGACCACGGTGAGCTGGAGGGCGCCGAGCGCTGGTCCCCGGCGTGCGAGCTGCCCGAGCGGGGCTTCTGGTTCCCGCCGACGATCTTCACCGGCGTCGCGCAGTCGCACCGCATCGCCCGGGAGGAGGTGTTCGGCCCGGTGCTGTCCGTGCTGACCTTCCGCACCCCGGCCGAGGCGGTGGAGAAGGCCAACAACACCCCCTACGGCCTGTCGGCGGGCGTGTGGACGGAGAAGGGCTCGCGCATCCTGTGGATGGCCGACCGGCTCCGCGCGGGCGTCGTGTGGGCCAACACCTTCAACCGGTTCGACCCGACCTCCCCGTTCGGCGGCTACAAGGAGTCCGGCTACGGCCGGGAGGGCGGCAGGCATGGGCTGGAGGCGTACCTCGATGTGTGACCACGATCGGAAGCGGCGCCGTACCCGTCGCGACCAGGCGACGCGGGGCCACGGTTTCGCCCGCGCCGGCCGCCCGGAGCCGCGCGGCTGGTTCGCCCACCGGTGCGGGGTGAGCCGGTGCGGACAGATCTTCGTGCCGGCCAGGCTGGCACAGCAGGAGAGCTCGCGGAGAGGGCGCGGAGATGAGTAGGACCGAGTCGCCCGCACGGCTGGCCGTGCGCAAGACGTACAAGCTGTACATCGGCGGGGCGTTCCCGCGTTCGGAGAGCGGAAGGTCCTACGCGGTGACCTCCTCCAAGGGCGAGTTCCTGGCCAACGCCTCCAGGGCGTCCCGCAAGGACGCCCGCGACGCGGTGGCCGCCGCGCGCAAGGCGTTCGGCGGCTGGTCCGGGGCGACGCCGTACAACCGGGGGCAGATCCTCTACCGGATCGCCGAGATGCTGGAGGGCCGCCGGGCGCAGTTCGCCGCCGAGCTGGCCGACGCCGGGGTCAAGCGACCGGGGGACGTCGTGGACGCGGCCGTGGACCGGCTCGTCTGGTACGCAGGCTGGTCCGACAAGATCGCCGCGGTGGCGGGGTCGGCCAACCCGGTCGCCGGGCCGTACTTCAACGTCTCCTCGCCGGAGCCGACCGGGGTGGTGGCGGTCGTCGCCCCCGACGACCCGCTGCTGGGCCTCGTCTCGGTGATCGCCCCGGTGATCGTCACCGGCAACACCTGCGTGGTCGTCGCGAGCGAGCGGGCCCCGCTGCCGGCCGTCACCCTGGCCGAGGTGCTCGCCACCTCCGACCTGCCGGGCGGTGTGGTCAACATCCTCACCGGCTCGGCGAAGGAGATCGCGCCCTGGCTGGCCGGGCACATGGACGTCAACGCCCTCGACCTCACCGGCGTCTCCGACCCCGGTCTCGCGGTCGCGTGCGAGGAGGCGGCGGCCGAGAACCTCAAGCGGGTCCTGCGCCCCGCGCCCGCCGGACAGGCGGACGACTGGGCCGCCGACCCGGGCACCCGGCGCCTGACGGCGTTCCTGGAGACCAAGACCGTCTGGCATCCCACCGGCGTCTGACGGGCCGCGCACCGGCTCCGGGGTCCGCCCCGGGGCCGGTAACGGCGCCGCGCCCCGGCGGTCCCGTCCATGGCGGGCGGTACGGCGCCGCGGGCCGCGCGGGCGGTGGCCCCTCCGGGCACGCGCGTGCCGGGCCGCACGCGGGTCAGCGGGCGGGGACGCAGATCGCGTAGAGCTCGACGTCGATCTCCTCGGCCGTCGGGTTCTGCACGACGAACTCCCACGCGTTCTGGACGGCGCCGGGGCGGTCGCTCGTGCTCTCGGGGGCGCTCACCGGGAAGGACACCGGTTCGCTCACGTTGTAGGTGCCGTGGAAGGCGTGGCCGCCGCCCACGGCGCGCCTGCCTTCCCCGCACACCACGTTGGTGAGCATGGTCCCCCTCTTCGCGATCTTCCGCGTCTCCTTCACGGTGGTCACCTCCGGCCCGCGGAGCCCGTTCCACCAGGCGGTGCCTCCCAGGACGAGGGCTCCCGCCGCCAGCACACCCGCCCCGGCCAGGGCGGCCTTCTCAGTGAACCGCCGGGAAGGCTGCATGTCTCTCCCTTTTGAACGCTTCGTCCGACATCTGTTGGACGAACGGCTTCAGCGCATCGTTCGCGGTGCGGGCCCCGGCCGGGGGTATGACCGGAAAAGGGCAGGAACGGATGGGAACGTCAGTCCATCGGCGCGTGGCGCAGCCAGGGGTGGGCGGTCTCCAGACAGGCGGCCAGGGCCAGCAGCTGCGACTCGCCTCCGGGGGGCGCGACGAGCTGCACCCCGATGGGCATGCCCGTGGAGTGCCAGCCGTACGGGACGTTCATGGCGGGCCAGCCGGCCATGTTCCAGGCCGCGGTGACCGGGGCGTACGTGACGTTGGCCCGCACGTTGGCCAGCAGCCCGCGGTCGCCCCAGCGGTCGGCGGGCGGCGGGACGGCGGCGAGCGTCGGGGTGATCAGCACATCGGCGTTGCCGAACCACTGGTCGGCGCCGTGGGCGCGCCAGCGGTCGCGGCCCGCCGAGCCGTCCAGCCTGAATCGGGCGAGCAGCCGGCCGGCCTTGGCCAGCGCCCGGGTGCGGCGCTCCAGCCGGCGCGGGTCCAGGTCCTCGGTGTCCTCACGGGCGCACGCGAACCAGCCGGCGATCGCGGCGGCCCCGACCCAGCTCGGCATCCTCGGCTCGTGCTCCACCACGGTGTGCCCGGCGGCGGCGAGCGTGTGGCCCGCCTCGACCACGGCCCGCTGCAGCTCGGGGTCCACCCAGAAGCCCGGCGGCAGCGGCGCCGGCGCCGTGGCGATCCGCAGCCGCACCGGCTCCGCGGGGGTCAGCCCGCCCGGGTAGTCGTCGATGGCGCTGCCGGCCTCCAGGTACTCGCTGTCGCCGGGCGTCGCGAGGGACATGTCTCCGGCCATCACCGCCAGGCCCAGCGCGAGGTCGCCCACGGTCGTGGCCAGCGGGCCGTTCTCCGACATCCCGTGCCAGTCGTTCCCGGGCGGCGGGACCACGCCCGGACCCGGTTTGATCGTCACGAGCCCGCAGCAGGCGGCGGGGATGCGCAGCGAGCCGAGCCCGTCGTTGCCCTGGGCGAGCGGGACCATCCCGGCGGCCACCGCGGCGGCGGCGCCGCCCGACGAGCCGCCCGGCGTGCGCCGCGGGTCCCAGGGGTTGCGCGCCATGCCGTACACGCTGTCGGAGAAGCCGACCAGGCACAGCTCCGGCACGTTGGTGAGGCCGACGACCACCGCGCCCGCCGCCCTGAGCCGGGCGACCACCGGGTGGTCGGCGGCGGCGGCCTCGCTGGAGGAGGCCGCCGACCCGTTGCGCGTCGACTCGCCGCGGACCGGGATGTTGTCCTTGACCGCCACCGGAACCCCGGCCAGCGGCAGCTCGGCGAGGTCCGGCCGCCCCTGTACGGCGCGCGCCTCGGCCATGGCCCGTTCGGTCCGGACCTTGCGGAACGCGCCGACGCGCCCGTCGCGCTCGGCGATCAGCCGCAGGTGCTCCTCGACCACCTCCGGAGCGCCGGCCTTGCCACGTCGAACGGCCTCCGCGATCTCACCTGCGGACTTCCCCACCCACGGCATGCCCCGAGTCTGGTACGGACGGCACGCCGACGGAAGCGTTACACGTCTCAATCAGGTGACTTGTTGGGTACCGTCCGTGTCATCCGGCGCTATCCGGGTTCACCCTTATCACCCTGCTCGTCATGGTCCGCGGCCTCCCGTCCCGTCCGCCTGACCTCGCGGCCCACCCCGCGCAGGGCCAGGCGCAGGGCGTACTCCAGCTGGGCGTTGACGCTGCGCAGGTCGTCGGCCGCCCACTTGGCGATCGCTTCGTAGACGGCCGGGTCGAGCCTGAGCAGGATCCGTTTGCGCTCAGCCATACAGGCTGCCGGCGTTCACCACCGGCTGGGTCGCGCGGTCACCGCACAGGACCACCAGCAGGTTGGACACCATCTGGGCCCTGCGCTCCTCGTCGAGATCCACCACATCCTCCTCGGCCAGCCGGGTCAACGCGAGCTGGACCATTCCTACCGCGCCGGCGACGATCTGCGTGCGCGCCGCGACCACCTGCGCGGCCTGCTGGCGGACCAGCATGGCCTGGGCGATCTCCGGTGCGTAGGCCAGGTGGGTGATGCGCGCCTCCAGCACCTCCACCCCGGCGAGGTGGGTGCGCTCGCCCAGCTCGGCGGTCAGCTCGGTGGCGACCTCCGCGCCGTCGCGCAGGCTGGTGCGGCTGTCGTCGTGGGAGTCGTAGGGGTGGCTGGTGGCCAGGTGCCGGACGGCGGCCTCCGACTGGATCGCCACGTACTGCTCGTAGTCGTCCACGGAGAAGGCCGCCTTGGCGGTGTCGGTCACCCTGTAGACGACGACGGCGGCGATCTCCACCGGGTTGCCGTCGGCGTCGTTGACCTTGAGCTTGGCGGTCTCGAAGTTGCGCACCCGCAGCGTGATCCGCCGCCGGTTGGTGAACGGCGCGGTCCACTGGAAACCGGCGTCGCGCAGGGACCCGATGTAGCGGCCGAGGAACTGGACCACCATCCCGTCGTTCGGGTTGACCACGGTGAAACCGCTGGCCACGACGAGCGCGACGACGCCCCAGGCGATCGCGGCGGCGACCAGGACGGCCGGTCCGGCCGCCAGGCCCGCCGCGGCCAGGGCGGCGCCGAGCAGCACCAGCCCGCCCAGCACGGCGAACCCGTTGAAGTGGAAGGCGCGTCGTTCCATGTGCTCTCCTCTGCTATCGGAGTGATATCACCACGATAGCGCCCAAAGCGGAACCGCACGCAACCCGTATCCCGCCGCCCCGTTTTCTTGGAATGCGCCCGGCAGGGTGGGGCACAGGGGCCGCACGCCTCACCGAGGTCGGCCTTCGGCTCCGCCGGGGAGCCCGAGACCCGGCCGCTCAGCCGTATGGCCGTTGCAGCGGTCGTATCGGAGCAGGCCGCACCGGCTCAGGATGCAGACGGATGCCGGTGGTGTCGAACACGTCGTCGGCCGCCTTCTGTACCGCAGCGTGGAAGGAAGCCGCGGTGACGCCGTCGTGAGCGGTGAAGGTGAGGGTTCGGCGCGTCGAGCAGGACACCCCCGGTGTGAGGGGACTGGCCGGACGATAACCGACCAGTTCGAGCAGCCATCCGGCGCTGGTCCGCAGGACACCGCGGTCTCCCACCGTGACCACGCCGCCCGCCGCCTGAACCACGGCTGCTTGAACTGCGGTGATGGCCGGGTTGAGGAAGACCGACCCGGCCTGGCGGGCATCGGGGCCGCTTTCCGGCAGGGACAGGCCACGCCTGCGGCGGTCGGCGAGGACCCCGTGTGCCGCCTCCTTGAGCGGCGGCCGGGTGCCGAGGGGCACGCCGAGCGCTTGGGCGAGAGGCCGGTAGGCGACGGGAGCAGCCAGGGCGCTGTAGGTGAGGCGCACGGTGGCTTCCAGGATCGTCCACCGGCCCGGATGGGTCTTGAAAATGCTGGTGCGGTAGCCGAAGCCGCACGCCTCGGGGCGGAAGACGCCCAACTGATGGCGGCTCCAGTCGTAGACGGTCAAATGTGTCAGGGTGTCGGATATCTGCTGCCCGTAGGCGCCGGTGTTCTGCACTGGGGCGGCGCCTACGGTGCCCGGGATTCCCGCGAGGTACTCGATGCCCGACAGGCCCTCGTTGAGGACGACGTCGACGAGTGCTTGCAGCGGTTCGCCGGCGTGAGCGGTGACGTCCACGACGCCGCCACCGAGGGGACGGATGGAGATGCCGCGGGTCGCCACGCGGATCACCGGTCCCGGGTATCCGGCGTCGTCGGCAAGGACGTTGCTGCCGCCGCCGAGGGTGAAGGGCACCGCGGATTCGGTGGCGGCGGCGCGGACGAGGTCGGGCCAAGCGGCGGGGTCGGTGTGGGCCAGCAGTCGACCGACGGGACCGCCGACGCGCAGCGTGGTGTGGTCGGCCAGCAGGTCACTCATGTCGTGTCTCCGAACGCCAGGCGGCGGAGATCAGCTTGAGCGCAAGGGTCCGCAGCGGCGCGATCCGGGATCGGGCGGTGCCGTGGTAGACGGCGTTGGTGCAGATCACCAAGTAGCGACCGGCGTCCGGGGCGAGGTAGAGGCTGGTGCCGGTGAAACCGTGATGGTAGGCGACACGCCTGCCGGTGGTGAGGATCCACGACAGGCCGCGGTCCACTCCCGGCTCGATCTCGGCCTGCGTGACAAGGCTCGCCCGTAGCCAGTCGCCCAGACCGTCACCACAGGCGTGGGCGGCGAGCAGGGCATGGGCGTACACAGCCAGGTCGTGCGGGGTGGAGAACACGCCGGCGTGGCCGGCCACGCCGCCCATGAGCGCGGCGTTGTCATCGTGTGCGGCACCCCAGATGCGCGGTGCGCCGGGGATGCGCTGCTCGGTCGGCGCGACGTGCGGTCCGCGGCCCACGGGCCCGTACATCGTGGACCGCATCCCCAGGCACCGCCATAGCTCGTCGGCGAGAGCATCCAGTGGCCGGCCGTGGACGTGTGCGAGGGCCAGGCCGAGGAGGATGTAGCCGCGGTTGATGTAACGGTGGCAGCCGGGCGCGTCCTCGAGCGGCTCACGGCACAGCAGTTCGTGCAGCGGCGCGTCCGCGCCCCGGTAGCGGTCCAGCCGGGTCGCCGCCCGCACGCCGGAGGTGTGGGCCAAGAGCTGGCGTACGGTCGCCTCGCCGCTCGGCGCCTCCCCGCTGACGGCGGGCAGGACGTTGCGCACGGGCGCGTCCAGGTCTAGCAGGCCGGCGTCGAGGGCCCGGCCGACCAGCGGCCACGTCGAAACAATCTTCGTCAGTGACGCGATGTCATAGATCGTGCTCTCGGCCGGGACCGCATTCCCCGCCTCGGTGGCGATGATGCCGCCGGTGAGGACCTCGCGCTGCCCGTCGATGGTGCCGCAGACGATGACGCCACCGGGGGCGGCGCCGTCAGCGATCACCTTCCCCAGGGCGTCCCGCAGCCGGGCGGTGTCGTCGGCACTGAACGGTACGGCAGGCATCAGGGGCCCTCCACGGTGGTGACGTCGGCTCCCAGCGTGACGAAGTTGGCCAGCAGATGGCCATAGCCGCGCCGGAGGTGGTACGCCCCCCGGATCGTAGAGACACCGTCGACGGTCAGCGCGGCGATCAGCAAAGCGGTCACCGCGCGGATATCGGCGGCGGCCGCCGTGGTGGCGTGCAGCCGGACGGGTCCGCGCAGGCAGACGACCGCGCCGGTGGAGAAGATGTCGGCGCCGAATGCTCGCAGGCCCTCCACGTGAGTGTCGCGACGCGGATACACCCCCTCGGCGATCAGGGAGGTGCCGCGGGCCTGGGTGAGCATCGCCGCGAGTTGCGGCGCGGTGTCGGTCGGCAACGCCGGGTGCGGGCCGGTGGCCACGTCGATGCCTCGCAGGGGACCGTCCAGGGTGGTGTGGACGCCGCCGGCCCGGTCGTCGGTGACGGTGACGCCCGTCGCTGCCAGGGCCGCGGTGAGGCCCTCGGGGAAGGCGGCGGTGGTGATCCCATCAAGGTGGACGTCACCGCCGGTGGCGGCAGCAGCCATGATCATGGTGGCGGCTTCGATCCGGTCACCGATGACGGTGAACGCCCCGCCACCGATCCGGTCGGTCCCATTGACGTGCAGCCCGTGGCCGTCGAACCCGATGCCGACACCGCGCTCGGCCAGGAACCGGGCGGTCTCGATGACCTCCGGCTCGATCGACGGGTTCGTGATCAGGCTGGTGCCCGGGATCCGGGCGGCCAGCAGCATCGCCGTCACCGTCGCCCCCAGGCTCGGCCCGTACGGGGTCGCCACATCCATGGTGAACGCCTGCGGACCACGGGGACCGTAGCGGGCGCGGATGCCGGTGGTATCAGCGGTGATCTCGGCACCGGCGGACTGCATCGCCGCCAGATGCCGGTCGATCAGCCGGGCACAGAAGGCGTCCCCGCCAGGGTAAGGGAAGTCGACCTGCCCGGCGCGGGCCAGCACCGCGGCAGCCAGGACGGCGGTCGTGCGGACCTGTCGGCCGAGGTCGGAGTGGATGACCGGGCGGACCGCCTCGGCCGGGGCCACGGCGAACCGGCCCAGCGCGGTGGTGACGCAGGCTCCGGTGTATGTGAGGATCTGGGCACATACGCCGGTGTCGATGATGTCGGGCGCCGCGATGAGCGTAACCGGCGCGTCCGCCAGCAGCGCGGCGGCATACAGGTGCAGGGCGATGTTCTTGCTGCCCTGCACCGGGACACGGCCGTGCAGGGGCCGTCCGCCGGCGACCTGCACGACGGCGGTGTCCAGTGCGGCCCGGTCAGGGATGATGATCATGGTTGTCACCGCACCCGGGAGCCGGTTGGCAGGAACCCGCCGACGTGGCCGCGCGGGTAAATCACTGTGCCGGGGCCGATCAGCGTCCCCGGAGACAGCACAGTCCCGGCCGGTAGGGCGACCTCGTCGCCGATGATGGCGCCGAACTTCGTCTGCCCGGTGCCGATCCGATGGCCGTCCAGGGTGACGGTGATCTCCTCGATCGCCGGTTCGGCGACCGATCCTCGATCGCACCGTAACCCGGTGGTGGAGCAGAACGCGCCGACGTTGACGCGCCGCCCGATCACCGAGTCGCCGATGAAGCACGGGTGCTTGGCGAAGACGTGCCCAGCCAGCAGGCTACGGGTGATCTCAGCACCGAACCCGACGCGGCAGCCGGGACCGACGATGCTGTGGTCGCGCACCAGCGCGCCGGCGGCGATGACCGCACCAGCGCAGATCAGCACCGGCCCAGCGATTCGAGCGCCCTGTTCGACGCGAGCGCCGGCCTGGACGATGACGTCGCCCTCGATCAGGGCGCCGTCCTCCACGGCACCGCGCGGCTCCTCGCCCGCACCGGTGAAGCCGTCGAGGTCGGCGGCCATCGCGTCCTTGATGTCGAAGACCGTTGTGCAGCGTGCCAGCAGCTGCGCGATGCGAGGGGTGAGGTCGCCGACCTGTACGTAGTAGCCGGGGGCCAGGCGTTCATCCACGGCGGAAAGCGCTGGGGGCCGGACGGGAAGCGGAGAGTGCATCGAGACCTCCTGGAAGGGATCCGGATGGCGGCCCGCACAGCGCGAGCCGTCTGCCCTTCGAGGTCACCGCATCTCGTCGGCCTGCGGGAGAGACACTGGCATGAGCTGCAAAGGCGTTTGCATCCGACGCAAAGCCCCTTTCCCTGGCCCCCTTGGCGGCTACCGTGGAAAGACACAGTCTCGGCTACCAGCGGGGACAGGGTATGGATGCGATTGGCAGTCCACGAGCAATCCCCCAGGTGATCACAACGCCCGGGGATCTCGTTCGTCAAGCACGACAGGCGCAACGGCTGACGCTGGCCCAGCTCGGTGAGAGGACGGGGTACTCCGCCGCTCAGGTCTCCCGCTACGAACGGGGTATCTCACCGATGACCGACGTCGCGGTGCTGCGCCGCTTCGCCGGGGCGCTGGGCATCGCCTGTGAGGCGTTCGGTCTGGCCCCGCCATGGAATGTCCGGCACAGCCAGGTCACCGCGCCTGTCGCTTACCCTCGCCTGCCTCCTCCTCATAAGGTGGAGAGCACTCGGCGGGGGGATGGTGAAGACCCGGTGCGGCGAAGGAATCTGCTGGCGAACCTGGCGGTCACGGCTGTCGCTGCCGCAAGCTCCCGCATCCCCGTAAGAGGCGCGGAACCCGGCGAGGCGACGCTCGGCGACGCGCTTGTCGTCGGCCTGCGCGACGCGATGCTCGGGTTGGGCGACGCTCCGGCGGCGCTGTCGCCGGAGCAGGTACCCGCGGAGCTTGCGCGTGCCCTGAGCGACTTCCACGCCTGCTGCTACGGCGGCCTAGCCGTGCGCCTGCCCTGGTTGATCCGCGCGGGGCACGCCCTCGGCGCCGGTACGGATCAGTACACGACCCTCGCGCAGACCTACGTCCTGGTGACCCGGATGCTCGTCAAACTCGACGAGCATCACCTCGGATGGATGGCGGCAGACCGTGCCCGCCAACTCGCCGAAGTAGGGGGTGACATGCTCACCATGGCCGAAGCCGCGCGGAACCTCGCCGTCCTGGCTCGCAAAGCCGGGTGGAACGACCAGGCCATGTCCATCGCGCTGGCCGCCGCCGACGATCCCGGCCTGCGCAGCGCAGGACGCGCCGGTGCCGCCGAACGTGGCCTGCTGATCCAATCGGCGGCCTACACCGCCGCGCGCAGCGGCGACCGCCAGGGCATGCGGCAGCTCACCGCCGAAGCCGCCGCCATCGCCACCGAACTCGGCGGCGCCACTCTCCTGCGCGACCACGGCGGAGGCATCAGCCCGGTCACCGTTCAGCTGCATCTCATCTCGGCGGAGAACTCAGCCGGTGACCCCGCTGCGGCGCTGGCCGCCGCAAGCGCCATCACACCGCAGAAGCTTCCCAGTGTGGAACGCCGCTCCCGCTACCACACCGACATCGCCGCAGCCCTCGGACAACTGGGCCGTCGCGACGACTGCATACGCGCGATCCTGACCGCCGAACGCCACGCCCCCGAAGAAACACACAGCCGTCCGGCGGTGAGGTCCCTCGTCTCCGGTCTCCTGACGTCCGGGCGCACGACACCGGAACTGCGCGGTCTGGCCGCCCGCAGCGGCCTCCTCATCTGAGGGGGCCTCAAACGGTGGTAGACCTCTTACCGCCCCGGTCGGGCTCCACTGAGGGCGGATGACAGGATGAGGGGAGACCCGAGCGGGAGGTGACGGCGTGGTGGACGGCGGGCCGGTGGGGACGTCCGGCGGAGCGGGGGATCTGGACCACGCCGTCGCGGTGTTCGCGGACGTGCGGCCCCGCCTGTTCGGCATCGCCTACCGGATGCTGGGCAGCGCCGCCGAGGCCGAGGACCTGGTCCAGGACGTCTGGCTGCGCTGGCAGGGCTGCGATCGCGCCGCGGTGGACAACCCCGCCGCGTTCCTGGCGACGGTGACCACCCGGCTGGCCATCAACGAGAGCCAGAGCGCGCGGGCGCGGCGCGAGACCTACGTCGGCCCCTGGCTGCCCGAACCGGTCGACACCGGCGCCGACCCCTACCTCGGCGCCGAGCGGGGCGAGGCGCTGGAGTTCGCGGTGCTGGTCCTGCTGGAACGGCTCTCGCCCACCGAACGGGCGGCCTACGTGCTGCGGGAGGCCTTCGACTACCCCTACCGGCAGATCGCCGAGATCGTCGGGGCGAGCGAGCCGGCCGTTCGCCAGCTGGTCAGCAGGGCCCGCAGGCACGTGCTCGAAGGACGCCGCGCGCCCGTGGCCAGGGACGAGCAGCGCCGGCTGCTGACGGCCTTCGTCACCGCCGCCCGCTCCGGCGACCTGGACGCGCTGGAGGAGATCCTCGCCGCGGACGCGATCAGTTACTCCGACGGCGGCGGCGCGGTGCGCGCCTCCCGTTTCCCCGTTGTGGGCGCGACCCGGGTGGCGAAGTACGTCAGGGCGTTCGCGAGCCACTTCTGGGACGGCGTCGACGTGCGGTACGCGAGCACGAACGGGCAGACGTCCGCTCTGCTCAGCCGCGACGGCGAGGTGTTCACGGTCCTCACGGTCGACGCCTCCGCCGAGGGCATCGACCGGGTGCTGTGGATGATGAACCCGTCCAAGATCACCGCCGCACCCGCCTGACCGGACCGGCCGGGCCCGGCCGTACGGCCTCCCCGTGACCGGGGCGGCGCCCGGTGGGACACGGGCCGCGCCGCAGCCGCGGGGGCCGGCCGCCCGGTTTCACCGAGGCTCGTTCACCGCAGGCCGGCGGCGCCGGATCAAGCGAGGAGGTGCGCGGCGAGTTCCTCCCACCGCCGGGTGAGCGGGACGTGCGACCCGGCCGTCACGACGTGCAGGCTGACGTGGTCGGCTCCGGCGTCGAGGTGCCGCCGGACACGGTGGGCGATGTCCTCGGCGCGGCCGTGGGCCACGATCGCCTCGACGAGCCGGTCGTCGAGTGTCTCCGGGGACGGGTGCCCGAGCCCGCGCAGCAGTTCGCGGCGGTTGGGCAGGGCGGCCGCGGCCGTGGTGCGGGCCGGTTCGGCGGTGTGCGCGCGGTCGCGGCCGAGGACGCACAACTGGGTGACGGCCAGAAGACGATCGTCTCCGAGGATCTCGCGTGCGGTGCGGGTGTACTCGACGGGCATGCCCAGCACGGTCGCGCCCCGGGCGCGTTCGGCGGCCAGGGCGAGCATGCCGGGGTCCAGTGCGGCCAGGACGCGGTGGGGTGAGGCCGTCGTGGCGGGGGGCCCGAACGGGGCGGTGTCGAGAGCGTCGAGGTAGGAGCGCATGGTGGCCAGGGGAGGGCCGAAGCGGTGGCCGCGGACGTCCTCGGCCAGGCTCGGATGGCCGTCCCACAGGCCGAGCAGGAACCGTCCGGGAAAGGCCTCCTCCAGGGTGCGTTGCGCGGCGGCGGCCGTGACCGCGTCGCGGGCGTAGACGTCGGTCATCCCGGCGGCCACGGTGATCCGCCGGGTGCCGGCCAGCAGGATCGCGGCCTGCGCGACGGCTTCGCGACCCGTGGTCTCGGGGATCCACAGGGCGCCGTAACCGAGGTCCTCGATCACGGCCGCGGCCTGGCGGACGTCGGCCGCGGGGAGCGCGTCGAACTCCCCCGCCCAGATCCCGACGCGTCCGAGGCCGGGCGCGCGGACGCTCACGCGCCCTGCCCGGCGGTGCGCGCGGAGTCCAGGAACGCGGAGATCCGCGCGGCGCCGGTGCGGCTCAGCCAGGTGGAGAAGTCCATCGCGGCGGGATGGATCCGCCGGGTGGCGGGGATGTCCGCGCGGTAGCCGCGCTCGTTGAGCCATTCGTTGGCGTAGGCGAAGTCCTCGCTCAGGTCCCGGATCACCTCGATCGGGATCTGGACGTAGGGCAGTGGGATCCCCAGTGCCTTCCCGACGGCCTCGGCGACCTGGACGGGGGTGAGCTCGTCGGCGGCCAGGGAGACCGCCCGGCCGATCCACTCCCCGGGCCGGGAGAAGGCCAGCGCGGTGACGGCGCCGACGTCGTCGACGGCTATGAGCTGCTGGACGGTGTCCGGTGCGATCCCGGTGGACAGGATGCCGTTCCGCAACGCGTAGCCGCCGGTGAAGTTCTCCATGAAGGAGACCGGCCGCAGGATCGTCGCGGGCAGGCCGAGCTCGGCGATGCGCCTCTCGATCCGCCACTTGCTGACCAGGTTCACCGGCACCTTCTCGCCGGGATGGCGGTCCGCGCCTGCGACCGAGGTGAACACCAGGTGCCCGACACCGGCGGCGTGCGCGGCCTCGGCGACGTTCACGCCCCAGCGCACCTCGTCCTCGGTGGTGAAGCCGGGCGCGGTGCCGGGCGAGCCGACCGTGGGCTGAACGCTGAACAGCCCCCAGGCGCCCTCGGCCGCCGCGGTCAGGGAGGCGACGTCCTCCATCCGCGCCCGCATCACCTGCGCACCGGACCGCGCCAGCGCCCGGGCGCCGTCCCCGTCCGGATCGCGGGTGAGCGCACGCACCCGCCAGCCGTCGCGGAGCAGGTGACGCGTCACGGCCCTGCCCTGCGAGCCGGTCGCCCCCACCACCACGACGGTCCTGTTCGTCGGTGTCACCGCTTCTCCCTCTGTGCTCATGCGAGCTCTGCGCTCATGCGAGGAGGAGCCGTCCACTTAAGTGGGGTGGTCCTCCGTTTGGCGTTCGCTACGATATGGAGGACCACCCCGTTTAGCAAGTCATCAGGAGCCGCAGTGTCCAAGGACGCCGTCGTGCCATCCCGGCAGCGGATGCGTGCCGACGCCCGCCGCAACTTCGACCGGATCGTGGCCGCCGCCGGGGCCCTCGTCGCCGAGCACGGTGCCGAGGCGTCGCTGGAGGAGATCGCCCGGCGTGCCGAAGTCGGCTCGGCGACCCTGCACCGGCACTTCCCCACCCGGCGGGCCCTCCTGGAAGCGGTCTTCGAAGACCGGGTGAAGGCGCTCTGCGCCAGGGCCGATGACCTGCTCACCGCCTCCGACCCGGGAGAGGCGCTGTTCACCTGGCTTCGCGCCGTCGGCGCCCACGCCGCGGCCAACCGGGGCCTCGGCGCCTCGCTGATGAGCGGCGGCGACCCGGCGCTCGGCCGTACCTGTCACGAAATGATCATCACGGCGGGCGAGGGGCTCCTCGCCCGCGCACGGGCCGCGGACGCGGTGCGCCCCGGGATCGCCGTCACCCATCTCCTGAAGCTCGTCGGCGCCATCTCCCTGGCCACCGAGCAGGAGCCCGACGGCCCGGCCGAAGCCGACCGCCTGCTGGCACTCGCCATCGACGGAGTCCGCCCGCGCTGAACCCCGTCAGCGGCGCGGGTTGGCGCGGCGGGTGGCGACCGCCGACAGGGGGTCCTCCGGCCAGGGATGGCGGGGATAGCGGCCCCGCAGCTCCGCCCGGACCGCGCGGTAGCCCTCGCGCCAGAACGTGGCCAGGTCGCCGGTGACGGCGGCCGGACGGCCCGCCGGGGACAGCAGGTGCACCACCAGCGGCACCCCGGCGATCCGCGGGGCCTCCTCCCAGCCGAACAGCTCCTGCAGCTTCGCCGCCAGGACCGGCCGGTCGCCGGAGTAGTCGATCCTGACCCGCGAGCCGCTGGGCACCTCGATCCGCTCGGGGGCGACCTCCGCCAACCGGGCGTTCCACGGGACGAGGCGGTGCAGCGCGGCGGCCACGTCGACGCGCTCCAGGTCGGCGCGGCGGCGGGCGCGCGACAGCTCCGGCTCCAGCCACCGGTCGGCAGCCTCGACGAGGGCGTCGTCGTCCGTCGCGGGCCAGGGGTCGCCGAGCGCGCGCCGGCAGAACGCCAAACGCTCGCGCAGCGCGACGGCCTCGGGCGTCCAGCGCAGCAGCGAGAGACCCTCGGCGCGCAGGCCCGCGAGTACGGCGGGCCGGACATCGGCGTCGCGCAGCGGGACCGACGACAGTTCGACGGCGCCCAGGCGCTCCACCCGGCGCGCCGAGACGTCGCCGCGCCGCTCACCCGGCGGGATCCGCCAGGCGACCTCCTCGGCGGCCTCGTACAGGGACGCGGCGGCCAGCCGGGCGGTCTCCTCGTCGATCACGACGGCCTGCCTGATCCTCGCCGCCGCCGACCCCACCGGCCGGTCCGCCACCGCGATCGCCAGCCACTCCGCGTCGCCCAGCCGCGACCCGGCGGGCGGCTCCGCCGCCGTCCCCGACGCCATCAGGTACGCGCCGCCGCGCCGCCGGGCCACCCGCTCCGGGTAGGCCAGCGCCACCGTCAGCCCGGCCACGGCGTCGTCGGACCCGGGCCCGCCGGTTCCGGGGCCGCCGTCTCCGGATCGCCGCGTCCCGGAGCGGCCGGCCGCGCGTTCACCGCTCCCCGGGCGGCGTGACGGTTCCGGCGCGGTCCCGTCCCGGCCGGCGTCCTCACGGGGTACGGCGCGGGCCAGGCGGGCGGCCTCCCCGCGCCAGCGGGCCGGGAAGCCGTCCCCGGGCCCGTTCCCGCCCCGCCGGACGGAACGCCAGATCGCCACCAGGTCGTCACCGGCGTCCCGGGGCAGCGGCTCCGACAGCAGCGCCACCACCTCGGCGGCCCGGGGACCCGCGTCGATCAGGGCGCGGGCCAGGCGGGGGTGGACCCCCGCGGCGGCCATCATGCGGCCCCGGGCGGTGACCCGGCCTCCGGGGACGCCGGGTCCACCGGGAGCGACGGGTCCGGCGGAGGCTCCCAGGGCTCCCAGGGCTCCCAGGGCGAGGAGGGTCCGCCGGGCGGCGTCCATCGCGGCCGGCGGGGGCGGGTCGAGCAGCGCGAGACCGGTGGCCTCGGGGTCGCCCCAGCAGGCGGCCTGGAGGGCGAAGCCGGTCAGGTCGGCCAGGGCGATCTCGGGCCGCGCGTACTCGGGCAGACGGTCGTGCTCGGCCTGCGACCAGCATCGGTACACCGTCCCCGGAGCCTCGCGGCCCGCCCGCCCGGCACGCTGGACGGCCGACGCCCGGGACGCGCGGACCGTGACGAGCGAGCCCAGGCCGCGGGCGTGGTCGGTGCGGGGCTCGCGGGCCAGACCCGAGTCGACCACGACCCGGACGCCGGGCACGGTCAGGCTCGACTCGGCGACCGAGGTGGCGAGCACGACCCGTCGTCCCCGGCCGGGGGAGAGCACCGCGTCCTGGACGCGGGCCGGGGCCTGCCCGTGAACCTGGAGGATCTCGGCGCCCCCGGTGTGCCCGCCGAGCAGCGCGGCGACCCGGCCGATCTCGCCGACCCCCGGCAGGAAGCACAGTACGTCCCCCTCCCGTTCGGCCAGGGCGCGCCGTACGACGGCGGCGACGTGGGACAGGAACGCCGGGTCCACCCGCAGGCCGCGCGGCGGCGTCACCGGGCCCGGCGGGGGCGCCCAGACGGGCGTGACGGGGTGCGCCTCACCGGAGGCCCGCACGACCGGCGCCACGTCGCCGCCGGAGACGCCGGTGCCGTACGGCGGGCCGCCGGCCGCGTGGTCGCCGCCCGCCGCGCCGGAGGACGGCGAGGGCGGTGCCGTGCCGGACGAGGCGCCGCGAGGGTCACCGGACGCCGCGTCGCCGTACGGCGGGGCGCCGGAGCCGAGCAGCCGGGCCCACGGTTCGGCGTCGGCGGTGGCGGAGGCGGCGACGATCCGCAGGTCGGGGCGGAGGGTGGCGCGGACGTCGAGGAGGAAGGCGAGGGCGGTGTCGGCGTCCAGGTGGCGCTCGTGGCACTCGTCCAGCAGGACGGTGCCGACGCCTGCCAGCTCGGGGTCGCGTTGCAGCCGCTGGAGCAGGACCCCGGTGGTGACGACCTCGACGACCGTGTCCGGTCCGGCCCTGCGCTCGCCCCGGACCGAGAACCCGATCTCCGCACCGACCCGGGAGTCCAGCATCCAGGCCATCCGGCGGGCCGCGGCCCGCGCCGCCATCCGGCGGGGCTCCGAGACGATCACCCGCCCCGGTTCCTGGCCGGGAACCGGCTCGCCCGCGGGTCGGCGGGCTCCGGCGAGTCCGGCCAGGACGAGCGGGACGAGCGTGGTCTTGCCCGTGCCGGGCGGCGCGGCGAGCACGGCGACGCCGCGCTCGTCCAGTGCCGCGAGCAGCTCGGGCAGGGCGTGGCGGACGGGCAGGTCGAAGCGGTCGGGACGCACCCGTCCAGTCTTCCCGATCCGGACGACCGCGCGGTCCCGGCCCTCCGGGGCGTCCGTCGTCCCGGTTGCGCCGTCCGCGCGGGGACTACGCCATGGGGTTGAGGACGCCGGAGGAGACCAGGGCGATGATGGCGACGCCCAGGATGATCCGGTAGACCACGAAGCCGGTGAAGCGGTGGGTGCTGATGTACTTCAGGAACCACGCCACCGCGGCGTAGCCGACGAAGAACGAGATCACCGTCGCCAGGATGGTCGGCCCCCACTCGGGCGCCCGGCCCTCGCCGATCTTGAACAGCTCCAGGAAACCGGAGCCCAGCACGGCCGGGATGGCCAGCAGGAAGGAGTACCGGGCGGCCTCCTCCCGGCGGTAGTCGAGCACCAGACCGGCGCTGATCGTGCCGCCGGAGCGGGAGACGCCCGGGATCAGGGCCAGCGACTGGGCGAGGCCGTACACCAGGGCGTGGGTGAGGCTGAGGTTCTTCTGCAGCGTGAGCTTGTTGCGGGCGGTGCGGTCGGCCAGCCACAGGATCACACCGAAGACGATCAGGGTGGTGCCGATCAGGCGCAGGTCGCGGAAGACCGTCTCGATGCTGTCCTTGAACAGCAGGCCCAGCACGACGATCGGGATCGTACCGGCGATGACGTACCAGCCCATCCGCGCCGCGTGGTGGGACCGCAGGTCGGGCCGCCACAGCGACCGGGCCCAGGTGGAGATGATCTCCCAGATGTCCCGGCGGAAGTAGATCACCACCGCGGCCTCGGTGCCGAGCTGGATCACCGCCGTGAACGCCGCACCCGGGTCCTGCCAGCCCAGGAGCGCCGAGACGACCCTGATGTGGGCACTGGAGGAGATCGGCAGGAACTCCGTCAGCCCCTGTACGAGCCCGAGGACCACCGCTTCGAACCAGCCGATCAACTTGGTGCCTTTCGTCCCGGCGTGTACGTGCCGTAGGCGAGGCTAGCGGAGCTAGGAGGCTCCCGTGACCAGGACGCCGTCGCCGGGCGGCGCGGAACGGTGCGGCCCGTGAACACGGGTACGGCTCCCGCGAGGGGGCGGGAGCCGTACGGGGGGTCCTGCGAGCCGCGGGTATCCGCGGGGTCCTGCGGGCCCCGCGGATACCCGCGGGTTCTAGCGGGTGATCTTCACGTCGTCGATGCCGGCCTCGACGAGCGAGGCGGTGGAGGCGTCGGCGGCCTCGACGAGGATGCGGACGGTCTGCCCGGCGTAGGCGGAGACGTCCGCCTCGGCCGCGGCCCAGGCTCCGTTGCGGTTGGCCGCCGCGCCGAGCTGCTGGAAGACCTGGGTGGTGGTGGAGCCGACGACCTTGACGCGCAGGTAGTCGGCGCTGGAGGAGTTGGAGCCGTGCGCGAGGTACCACGAGAAGCCCAGCTTGAGCGGGCCGCCCGACGGCAGCGTGATCGGCGGCGACTGCACGGTGGTGGTGCCGCCGTCGAGGTCGTGGTCACCGGCCGAGGCCCCGGCCAGACGTCCGGTGACCAGGTCGTTCGTGCCGCTGACCGTGGTGCCGAGCTGCTTGGCGCCGCTGGAGGCGGTGGCCTCGGGGTCGCCGCGCTCCCACTGCCCGCTGGTGGCGGTGTCGGTGCCGGACGGGTTGGCGGTCCAGCCGGTCGCCGTCTCGAAGGTGTCGGAGTAGACCGTCACCGGCGGGGTGGCGGTGGCGATCGTCCACACGGCGTAGGCGATCGCGTCGGCGTTGCGGTTCAGCGCGGTGTCGTTGACGTTGGAGACGGTGTCGCACGAGCGGTGGTAGCAGGAGTCGAACGCCGCGCCCGCCGTGCCGCCCCACAGGCTCGCCTGGGCGCTCGACTTGATGCCCTCGGCCCCGGTGAACGTGCCGCCCGCCGGGATGCCGACGCTGATGAACGGCCCGTAGTCGGAGCGTCCGTCGAAGTCGGTGCCCCGGGTCGGCACGCCGATCGAGGCGAAGTAGGCGGCGAGCGTCGCCTCCAGCTGCGCCGAGCCGGCCGGGCCGGGGCCCGAGCCCACGCCGTCGGAGTTGTCGCCGTCGTAGATGAAGTAACCGGCGTTGGGCGAGGCCACCATGTCGAAGTTCAGGTAACCCTTGATCTTCGACCGCTCGGTGGACGGCAGGTTGTTCACGTAGTACTGCGAGCCGCGCAGACCCAGCTCCTCCGCGCCCCACCAGGCGAAGCGCAGGTGCTTGGACGGCGTCAGCCGCTGGCGGGAGACCTCCAGCGCGGTCTCCAGGATGGCGGCGCTGCCGGAGCCGTTGTCGTTGATGCCCGGTCCGGCGGTCACGCTGTCGAGGTGCGCGCCGACCATGAGGACGTCGTTCGCGTCGCCTCCGGGCCAGTCGGCGATGACGTTGTAGCCGGTCGCCCCGTTGTAGCTGAACGACTGCAGGGTGGTGGTGAAGCCCGCGCCGTCCAGGAGGTTCCTGACGTAGTTCGCCGAGGCGAGATAGCCGGGGCGGCCGTGGGCGCGGTTGCCGCCGTTGGCGGTGGCGATCGACTGGAGCTGGGTGAGGTGGGCCTTGACGTTCGTCAGCGAGATGTCCGGCGGGGCGGCCGCCGAGACGGCCGGTGCGGTGAGCGTCAGCGGGACGGCCAGGATCGCCGCCGCCCCGATGCTCCACAGTCTGCGCATCATGCTCCTCGGGTTGGGAGGTGAGGGGATCCCCCGATCGGCGCGCGCCTTCGTGGGGCGCGCGCCGTACAACCTGGTGGTGCGCCTGCGCGCCGCGGACGCGGCGCGTTCGGTGTGGTTCTGGTCCGGTCCGGTGCGCCGTGGGCACGGCGCGGGTGCGGCCCGGCGCGCCGCGGAGGCGACGCCCGGTGTGGTTCTGGTGTGGCCCGGCCGCGCCGTGGACGCGGCGCGGCCGGGTGGGTCAGCTCGCCGCGCCGCGGGCCGGGGTCCGCGCCGGGGCGGCGGCCTTGGCCCGGGCGGCGGCGTTCCGGTCGGGGATGCCGGTCAGGTCGTAGGCGTAACGCGCGGTCGCGTAGGCGACGGCCTTGGCGTTGCGGTCGAGGGCGGCGGCGTTGACGTTGGCGATGGTGTCGCACACGTCGTGGTAGCAGGGGTCGTACGGCTGGCCGACCGTGCCGCCGAAGCGGGCGGCCTCCTCGGCGGTCTTGATCCCCTCGGCGCCGGTGAAGATGCCGCCGGACGGGATGCCGTTGGCGATGAACGCGCCGTAGTCGGAGCGGCCGTCGAAGTCGGTCCCCTTGTACGACAGGCCGCGCTTGCCGTAGTACCGCTCGAAGACCTTCTCGATCCCGGAGGAGCCGTCCGGGCCGGGGCCCGAGCCCTCGGCGTCGGAGTCGTCGCCGTCGTAGAGGAAGGTGACGTCGTTCGGCGAGGCGATCATGTCGAAGTTGAGGTAGAGCCGGATCCGGTCCCGCTCGGCCTGCGACAGGCCCGCGACGTACTGGTCGGAGCCGAGCAGGCCCAGCTCCTCGCCGGCCCACCAGGCGAACCGCAGCCGGTTCTTGGTGGGCAGGTGCGCCGTCTTCAACGCGGTCTCCAGGATGGCGGCGCTGCCGGAGCCGTTGTCGTTGATGCCGGGACCCGCGGGGACGCTGTCGAGGTGGGCGCCGGCCATCACGACCTCGCCGGCGGCGCCGTACCGGGACTCGGCGATGAGGTTCTTCGCGTGACCGAGCGTGGTCTTGGCGTCCACCTTCAGGTGGACGACCGTGCCCGGGTCGCGGGCCAGGTCGAGGCCGACGGCGGTGCTCGTGATGACGATCGGGAAGCCGAAGCGCCATTCGCGGATGTCGAACCCGAACGGGTCGGTACGGCCGGGCTGGCCCTCGTTGAAGAAGATCACGCCGGCCGCGCCCGCGGCCTTCGCGTTCGTGGCCTTGTCGATGAACGCGCAGGTGCCGCGCTGGATGAGGGCGATCCGGCCGGGGACGAAGCCGGCGAAGTCGGAGCTCTCGCAGCCCGCGGTGGAGGTGTTGGGGACGGGCGCGGGCGGGATGACCGGGTCGACGACCTGGACCTCCGCGGTGACGTCCCCGCCGTCGGACGGGGTCACGGTGACGAAGTCGGTGGGGTTGGCGTACGTCTTCGCCTCGGGGGAGACCTTCTGCAGGACCGAGGGGGAGAACTCCTCCCACTTGACGGGGAACTCGACGTCGGTGGTGGACACCTTGTAGCCGGCCCGGGTCACCTTGTCCCTGATGTAGGCCAGCGAGGCGTCGTAACCGGGCGTGCCCACGGCCCGGTTGCCGCCGTTGGCGCCGGCGACGGCCTGGAGCGCGTCGAGGTGCTTCTTGACGTTCTGGCCCTTGACCAGGTGGGAGACGGCCTCCGCCAGGATGTCGGAGACGCCGGGCGCGGCGGGCGCGGCGGTCCCGGCCGTCGCGGCGGGTGCCGCGAGGGCGAGGGGAAGGGCGACGGCCGTGACCAGGACGGCCGTCCTGACCGTGCCGCGGCGTGACGTAAGGCGCATTGCGCTCCTCGGGAGGTGGAACGTGGAAGGTCCCCCGTGTGTACTAAGGCGGAACGTACCGTCATAAACGGTCCGCGCCTAGATCCTCCCGAACGGGGATGTGAAACGTTATGGGGGCGCCCCTGGTCGCCACGGTACGGCCCGCGCGGGGCCCCTCCCGGCCCCGCGTTGCGGCTCACTTCCCGGGGTGCGGCTCGCTTCGCGGGTACGGCTCCCGCCCGGCGGGAGCCGTACCCCGGGGTCCCTAGGGGAGCCGGTCGGATCCCCAGCGGATCCTGACGTCGTCGACACCGGCCTCGACGAGCGAGGGGGTGGCCTCGTCCGCGGCCTCGATGAGGATGCGGACGGTCTGACCGGCGAACTCGGAGATGTCCGTCTCCACGGTGGCCCAGACGCCGTCGCGGTTGGCGGGCTGGCCGAGCCGTTCGAACACCTGGCGCGTGGTGCGGCCGACGACCTTGATACGGAGGTGGTCGGCGTCGGTGGCGTTGGCGGCGTGCGCGAGATACCAGGAGAAGGACAGCTTCAGCGGGCCGCCGGCCGGCAGCGTGATGGGCGGCGACTGGATGCTCGTCCTGCCCCCGTCGATGTCGTTCGCGCCCGCGGACGACCCGGCCCGCCGCCCGGTGACCAGGTCGTTGACGCCGCTGGTCGTGGTGCCGAGCTGCTTGGGACCCTCATAGGAGGTGGCCTCGGGGCGGCCGCGTTCCCACCGGCCGCTGGTGGCGGTGTCGGTGCCCGCGGGATTGGTGATCCAGCCGGTCGCCGACTCGAACTCGTCCTGCCAGACGGCCTTCGGCGGCGCGCTCAGCGAGAGCGTCCACACCGCGTAGGGGATGGCGCCGGCGTTGCGGCCGAGCGCGGTGTCGTTGACGTTGGAGGTGGTGTCGCACTGCTGGTGGTAGCAGGAGTCGAACGGCCTGCCCGCCGTGCCGCCCCACAGCTGGACCTGGGTCAGGGACTTGATGTCCTCGGCCCCGCTGAAGATGCCGCCCACCGGGATGCCCGCGGCGAGGAACGAGCCGTGGTCGGACCGGGCGTTCAGCTGGACCTCCGCGACGGGCACGCCGATGGAGGCGTAGTAGGCCCGGAAAGTCCGCTCCAGCTCCTCGGAGCCCTCCGGGGCCGGGACCCCGGTGGTGTTGTCGGCGTTGCCGCCGTTGTAGACGAAGTAGCCGGGGTTGGGGGAGCCGATCATGTCGATGTTCAGGTACGCCTTGATCTTCTGGCGCTCGGCGGCCGTGAGGTTGTTCACGTAGTGGGCCGAGCCGCGCAGGCCCAGCTCCTCCGCGCCCCACCAGGCGAACCGAAGATGCCTGGTGGGCTTCAGCGCCCGGCGGGAGACCTCCAGCGCGGTCTCCAGCAGGGCGGCGCTGCCGGAGCCGTTGTCGTCGATGCCCGGTCCGGCGTTGACGCTGTCGAGGTGCGCGCCCAGCATGATGACGTCGTCGGGGTCGCCGCCGGGCCAGTCGGCGATGACGTTGTAGCCGGTCAGGCCGCCGTAGGTGAACGGCTGCAGGGTCGTGGTGAACCCGGCGCCGTCGAGGAGGTTCTTGACGTAGTTCGCCGAGGCGAGGAAGCCGGGGCTGCCGTGGGCGCGGTTGCCGCCGTTGGCGTCGGCGATGGCCTGGAACCGGGCCAGGTGCGCCTTGATGTTCGCCAGTGAGAGGGGCGGCACGGGCAGCGGGGTCGCCGTCGGCGGGGCGAACGTCGCCGGGGCGAACGTCGGCGGAGTGGGGGGCGGGATGAGCGTCGGCACCGCGATGTCCGGGGGAGCCGTCGGGGCCGGCGGGGCCGGCGCCGGGACGGCGTGCGGCGTCGTCGGGGGAGTGGCGCCCGGGGCTGTGACCGGGACGGCGACCGGGACGGCGTGCGGGGCCGCCGGGGGCGTGGCGACGGGCGGCACCGTCGGCGGGACGGCCGCCGAGACGGCCGGTGCGACGAGCACCAGGGGCACGGTGAGGATCGCCGCGGTTCCGGCGGCCAGGTGGTTGCGCATTCATGCTCCTCGGGTCGGAAAGGACGTGCGGGGCACTCCGAGGGGCGCGCACCCCCGTAAACCGTAAGCGGCGTAAAACCCCGAGGCGGGTCTGACGCGCCGGTCGGGAACGCGAAGGCGGACACGGGTTTTACCAGGTGAAGCGGGTCGCGTCCGGGAAAGGCGAGGCCGGCGCGACCCTGTCAGGGTTTTCTCAGGGTCGCATGGGGAACGTGGACGTCTCGGGCCCTCGTTGAACGGGGTGGAAACGACGACTCGGAAAGAGGAAGAAATGCACCGTTCGGTCAACCACAAGGTCATCGCCGGCGTCTGCGGCGGGATCGCGGAGAGCCTCGGCGTGCCGCCCACCCTCGTCCGGGTGCTGTGGCTGATCCTCTCGCTCCTCCCCGGGCCGATGTGGGTCGCCTACGTCGTGCTGTGGATCGTCATGCCGAAGGCCTCCGCGGCCCCCCGCTACTAGAAGCCCTCCGCTACTAGAAGCCGCCCGCTACCGGGAGCCGTCCGAACCGGAGGCCGCCCGAACCGGAGGCCGGCCGCCGACGGAGGGCGGCCGCCGACGGGACCCGCAGGGGAAAATATGCTGGGGGCATGAGGCAACGTCCCCTGTCGCTGATCCAGGACGAGCTGGTCGAGTACGAGAAGGCCATGGAGCGGATGACCGACCTGGTCGGCGGAAGGCAGCGCGACGAGCGCCCCGACGCCCTCTGGCTCCTCAGCCACCCGCAGGTGTACACCGTCGGGAAGCGCACGCTCCAGGAGCACCTGCCCGACCCGTCCCACGGCATCCCGGTGGTGACCACGGGCCGCGGCGGGCAGCTCACCTACCACGGCCCCGGCCAGCTCGTCGGCTATCTGATCGTCAAGCTCGACGAGACCGAGAAGATCGTCGACTACGTCCGGGAGGTCGAGCTGCGCCTCGTCCGCGCGCTCGGCGCGCTCGGCGTCCCGGCCGAGCGCCGCGACACCCCGCCCGGCGCCGAGCTGCTCACCGGGGTGTGGACCGTCGAGACCGGCCGGAAGATCGTCTCGATCGGCATGCGGCAGAGCCGCGGCGTGACCAGCCACGGGTTCGCCCTCAACGTCGAGGGTGACCTGTCCCCGTGGAACTGGGCGGTGCCGTGCGGCATGCCGGAGGTCGACATGACCTCCCTGAGCCGCGAGATCGGCTCCCCGGTCGGCATGGACCGGGTCCGGGCCGCGGTCGCCGAGGCGTTCGAGGCGTCCCCCGAGCCGGTCTGATCCCTTCAGACGGTTCCGAGATGGGTGACGGTCCGGTGGACCGGGACCTCCGGGACGCACGCCGCCCCGGTGCGGTTCACCCAGCAGAAGTCCACCCCGGCGGCCCGCGCGCAGGCGCCGTCGCTCGCCGGGGAGTCGCCGACCATCAGCGCGTCGCCGGCCTTGGCCTCCAGCAGGCCGAGGGCGTGGTGCAGCAGGTCGCCGTCGGGCTTGCGCATGCCCACCTCGGGCGCGATCACCACGTGCCGGAAGAACCCCCCGATACGGGTACGGCGTAGCTTGGCCCGCTGCACGTCGGCCAGGCCGTCGGTCACCAGGGCCAGCGGGAGGCGCCGCGCCAGCCGCCGCAGGGCGGCGCGGGCCTCGGGGAACAGGGCCACGTGCCGCCCGAGCGCGTCCTCGAACGCCGCCGCCACCCCGCGGGGGGCGCCCAGCCGTGCCCAGCGTTCCAGCCGGAGTTCCGCCAGCGTGATCCGGTGTTCGCGGTAGGCGGCCCAGAGCGGCTCGTTGGCGGCGTGGAAGGCCGTCAGGAACTCGGCGTGGTCCATCCGGAAGAACCGGCGGCGGACCTCAGCCAGCGCGGCGCGCTCCGTCCGGGCATAGTCGACCACCGTCCCGTCCAGGTCGACCAGCATCACCCGGTGCCGACCCGCCCTCGCCGAGCCCATCGCGCTCCGACAGCCGGAGGATCTCCTCGACCGCCGCCGCGTCCACCGCGTAGATGTGCGGAACGTCGACGAAGACCCTCATCGCCCCACAGCCCACTCCGAGGTCTTCGGCGACCTCGCCCTGGATACTACGCAGCGGCACGTAGTTCAGGTAGGAGGTGAGGGCGTTCTGTGACCGGAAGGCCGCGGTCATCGCCAGCCGCCCCTCGCGGAGCCGGAAGGCGAGGCTGGTCAGGCAGGGCACCGCGTCCGGCGGCTCGCCGGGGACGGTCAGGGAGATCCAGGCGCTCTTGGTGTACGGCTTGGCGCGCAGCACGCCGGCCGCCCAGCGGAGCTGGTCGACGCCGAGGAGCTGCCGGAGCCGGCCTCCGTAGCTGTACTTGAACGGCGGGATCACCACGCGCTCACTGAACTTCCTGGAGTACGGCGGGATCTTCCGGGCGTCGCCGTAGGAGCGCAGGATCGGGTCGTCCCAGCCGAGGCCGGTGATCTCGAACAGCGCCGGCGGGGCCTCGAGGACCGGGCCGCGGTCGTCCTCGGCGGGCAGGCCGTGGCGCCGCACGTGGCGCATCAGCCAGATCCACGTCTCCCCACAAGACGCGAATCTGAGGTAGTTGGGCATTCAGGTCTCCACGTTGGGGAAATGGTAGGGATTGTGGGGAAGCCTGCGGCGGCGGGAGACGTTCGCGCGGACGTAGTAGATGAAATAGTGGATCAGCGCGATCAGTCCGATGACCACCATGAGCAACGCCGGATTTGGATCGGCGCCCACCAGGCCGAGCACGCCGACCGCCATGTAGGCGCCGTTGACCACGGCGAGCATCATCACGTTGACGCCCGGCCAGGCGAGCGGCGCGTACGTCTCGGGATAGCGGGGGTCCACCGGCAGGTTGGGGGTCCAGCCCAGCGCGGACAGGTGGTCCTTGAGCTGGACGACGTAGAGCAGGCGGAAGTTGTTGATGGCGCGGGCGGTCCGCATGTGGGCGTTCACGGCCTCGATCAGCCGCAGGAACGGCAGCATGTTCAGCAGCCCGAACGCGGTGACCATCGCGAACAGGTAGCCCGGCACACCGTCCCACGAGGTCAGCGCCCGGGGGTCGATCACCTTCGTGCTGGCCAGCGCGATCGCGGCGGCGAACGGCGCCGACAGCAGGCTCATGGAGAGCCTGGTCATCTTGAGTCGTTCGTCCTTGGCGGAGAGGTAGACGTTGTAGGTCCCGGTGAAGTCGACGGCCACGAGCTGGAGGAAGTCCTTCGGCTCCACGGGCAGGTCGTCCAGCCGCTCGGGCAACGACTCCGCGGTCATGCGCGGCACCATTTTTCGCATGGGACCCACTTTCGCGATGTAGTGGACCGTCCCTGGTGACACGATTTTGACGCACCTGTCAGCGCCGCGCGCAGGGTTTCGCGACATCGTTCGAGAAGTTCTCTTTTTTCATTATTTTTCTTGTGTTTTATAGTTAATTCGGCCGACCGCTCCACGGCAGGTGTGCCTCCCCGCGCACGGGGCACGAGAACGCGAGGGTCGTCGTCCCGGGACTCCGGCTCGGGGATCGGAGACCGGGACGCCCGCCGGAGCCGGCTGTTCCGGCGGCGCGTCGTCCGGCGGCCCTCCGTGGTCGCGGCACCACGCATCCGGGCATCCGGGTATCCGGGCCGCCGCGGCCCCGCAAGGACGGGTTGGAGCCGATGGACATCACCGGGACACACGACACACTCACGGGATCCGCGAAGGCGCCGGGGCTGCACCACGAGCTCTATCTCTACTCCGGGGAGGCGCAGTTCCTCTCCGGGGCGCTGTCCTTCATCGAGGACGCCCTGACGGCCGACGAGGTCGTCCTGGTCTCCGTGCCCGAGCGGAGGGAGCGGATCCTGCGCGCGGCGCTTCCCGCCCCCGACCCTCGCGTGGCGTTCATGGACCCCTCCGGGCTGGGCCGCAACCCCGCCCGGCTCATCCCCGCCTGGCAGCGGTGGATCGCCGAGTGGGCGAAGCGGGGGCGGCCGGTGCGCGGCATCGGGGAGAGCGGCTGGGACGGGCGGAACGCCGCGGAGACCACCGAGCTGTGCTACCACGAGTGGCTGCTCAACGTGGCGTTCACCGCCGCGCCCGACTGGTGGCTGCTGTGCCCCTGCGACACCGCCGCGGTCGGCGCCGGGACCGTGCGGGAGATCGCCCGCTGCCACCCGTTCCTTCTGGAGGGGGGCGTCCATCGGGGACACGAGGCGTACAGCGCCGAGCCCTTCGCCTGGGACGAGCTCGAACCCGCCCCAGGCCCCTCCGAGGAGATCCCCTACGGCCCGGGGGACCTCGCCGCGGTCCGTGACGCGGTCGCCTCCCGCGCGGCGCCGTACGGGCTGCGGAGGGAGCGGCTCAAGGAGGTCCTCGTCGCGGTCACAGAGGCGGCCGCCAACAGCATCGTCCACGGGGGAGGGCACGGCACCCTCCGCGTCTGGACGTGGCGGGGTACGTTCGTGTGCGAGTTCCGTGACGAGGGAGTGATGGCCGACCCCATGGCCGGCCGCCGCCTCCCCGAGGCCGGCTCACTGGGCGGCCGGGGTCTCTGGCTGATCCACCAGCTGTGCGACCTGGTCCAGATCCGGTCCGCTCCCGGGACCGGCACGGTCATCCGGCTGCACATCGACCTCGATCCGTACTGATCCCGGTTCCGGTTCCGGCCGGCCGGGGTCCCGTTCCGGATCCGCGTCCGCCGCCGTCTCGAAACGCTCCACGGCCTCGGCCGTGGAGACCGCCGTCTCGAAGTAGGGCAGCAGGCCGGTGATCCTCAGCATGTGGAGCAGGGCGCTGGACGCGCCGGCCAGCACCATGCGGGTCCCGGCCTCCCGGCTCCGGCGCATGCCCCACAGCAGCCCGGCCATTCCGGTGGAGTCGCAGAAGGTGAGCCCGGCGAGGTCGAGGACGAGCAGCCCCGGCGGGCCGGAGCCGCGGTCCAGAGCCCGGGCGAGCTCTCGTTGGAACATCTGGGCGTAGTCGTAGTCGAGTTCACCGGTGGTACGGACGACGGTGACGACGCCGTACGAGTCCGATGATATGAGGAGCGCCGTCGCGCCTTCGGATGACATCAGGGGGCTCCTTAGACCCGCAGTTCACAGGGCGGGTATCCATCCGTCTTACCAGGTATACGGGCTGCGGGGCGGGGTATGACCGGTTTTTACAGCGATTCCTTGCCGTCCGCCATGGCCCGGAGCGCCGGCCGCGCCGCCTGCTGCGGCTCCGGTTCCTGAGCCGCCCGGGGCGCTGTCCGGGGCTTCGTCCGGAGCGTTGTCTGGATCGCTGTCCGGGGCGTCGTCCAGGGCGAAGCGGAGGTAGCGCTCCGCGGAGCGGCGCACGGCCGCGGCGCCGTCGGTGCGGACGACCCGTTTCCACCACCCGCCGTAGACGCGGTCGAAGCCGTACGGCTCCAGCAGCGACAGAGCCCGGCGGACCGTGCGGGGACGCTCCGGGATGAGGTTCGGATAGCTGTGCATGAAGCCCACCCAGCGGCGGTCGGGCACCACCTGGAGGATGTCGCCGGAGAACAGCGCGCCCCGGCCGTCCTCGCCGTCACGCCAGTGCATCACCTGCCCGCCGTCGAAATGCACACCCGCGTTGATCAGCGTGAGGCCGTCGGCGATCTCGTGCGTGTCGCCGTCCCAGAAGACGACCGACTCGTCGGGACGGGCCACCCACCGGCGGTCGGCCGAGTGGATGTGGATCGAGGCGTCGAATACGTGCGCCCACTCCACCATCGTGCCGTAGAAGTGCGGATGGCTGATCGCGATGGCGTCGATCCCGCCCAGCTCGTTCACCTGTCTGATCAGGTCGTCGTCCAGATGGGTGACCATGTCCCACAGCACGTTGCCGGACGGGGTGCGCACCAGCAGCGCCCGCTGCCCGATGGCCGTGGCCGGGTCGGTGCCCACCCCGAACACGCCCGTCCCCTCCTCGGCGACCACGGACCGGTGCCCGGCTCCGCGCAGCTCGCGCAGGGAGGTCCAGCGCTGCCCCTCCCAGCCGACGTACTGCCGCTCGTCCTCGCAGATCGGGCAGTCGTCACGCGGTCCGCCGTACTGGACCCCGCAGGTCACGCAGATCGGCAGATCGCTCACGTCGTCCACATCGTTCCTCCTCCGGCTCGCCGATGGATCCTCACCGCGACGGGGGCCTTCCAAACCGGGGCCGACGGCCTTCCCGGACGGGCCCCTCCTACCCCGGGAGGGCCGGTTCTCCCAGGAGGACCGGTTCCGGGCGACCGCCGCGCGGTCTTCACTCGGGCCGACGCCTGCTCCGGAGGCCGCGGGGGAATATGGGCCGGGAAAATGTGAGGGGTTCTCGGCTTTGGTCCGCCATAATCCTCGCCCGCTCCTTTATGATCGGCGGAAACGCGTGAAGGTGGGATGAGACGTGAGCGTTGTGCCCGAAGGGATCGACCCGGCGATTCCGAGCGCCGCCCGGATCTACGACTACCTCCTGGGCGGCAAGGACAACTTCGCCTCCGACCGGGCCGCGGCCGAGAAGCTCATCGAGCTCACGCCGAACGTCCGGGAGGGGGTCCGGGCCAACCGGCGTTTCCTGCGCAGGGCCGTACGGTTCATGGCGGAGCAGGGGATCCGGCAGTTCCTCGACGTCGGCGCGGGCCTGCCCACGCAGGAGAACGTGCACCAGGTGGCGCTGGGAGCCGACCCCGACTCCCGTACGGTTTACGTCGACAACGACCCCATCGTGCTCACCCACGGGCGCGCCCTGCTGGCCGAAGACCAGCGGACCATCGTCGTGGACGGCGACCTCAGGGAACCCGAGGCCGTCCTCGACGACCCCCGCGTCACCAAGCATCTCGACTTCACCCGGCCGGTGGGCGTCCTCCTGCTCGCCGTACTGCACTTCGTCCCGGACGACGACCTCGCCGAGCGGATCGTCGCGACGCTGCGCGGCCGGCTCGCCCCCGGCAGCGCCGTGGCGATCAGCCACCTGTCCTTCGGGGACCTCGACGAGAACAGCGTCCGCCAGGGGCGCGAGCTGTACACCCGGACCGCCGCGGGCTCCCCGACCCCCCGCACCCACGCGCAGATCCTGCGTCTCTTCGACGGCTTCGAACTGGTGGAGCCCGGCCTGACGACGACCGAGGACTGGCGTCCCGAGGCGAACGAGCCCCGCCTCCCCAAGATGCCCGGCGTCGACGGCTACAGCGGGGTCGGGCTGCTGCGCTGACGGACGCGCCGCCCCGGCCGGCCGCCGACCGGTCGAGACGACCGGCGGGGCCGACCGGCGCGGATGATCGGCGGGGTCGATCGGCGGGGTCGATTGGCGGGGTCGATTGGCGGGAAGGGCGTCGATCGGGCATCCTGGAGGCCAAGCGACTGGCGGCACGGGGATGGCGTCAACCATCGGGGAGCTCGTCGTGGGGGTCGACCGCCTGGGCACCCACTCCGAGGAGACACATGTCCCAGCCTCCGTACGGTGACCCCGCGCCCGTTACCTCCGGCCCCCCTGGCCCTTTCGGTTCTCCCGGCTCCTCCGGCGACGCCGCGCCCACCGCTTCCGGCCCGTCCGGTTCTCCCACCGCCTCCGCCGTCTCCGGTGACGCCGCGCCCACCGCGCGGCTCCTTCCCGGCGGTCCGGTGGCCGAGCGGATCCTCGCCGAGGTGGCCGGACGGGTGGCCGCCCTGGTACGGCGGGGCGTCACGCCCGCCCTGGCGACGGTCCTCGTCGGCGACGACGACGCCAGCGCCGGATACATCCGCATCAAGCAGCGCCAGGCGGCCGAACTCGGCTTCGCCTCCCCGCACGCGCACCTGCCCGCGGACGCGACCCAGGCCGACCTGCACTCCGTCATCGAGTCCTTCAACGCCGACCCCGCGGTGCACGGGCTGCTCGTGCAGTACCCCGTCCCGGCGCACCTGGACTACGACCGGGCGCTGATGGCCGTGGACCCGGACAAGGACGTCGACGGCATGCACCCGCTCAACATGGGACGGCTCGCGCTCGGGCTGCCCGGTCCGCTGCCCTGCACCCCGGCGGGCATCGAGGAACTCCTCGCCCACCACAGCATCCCGGTGTCCGGCCGGGAGGTGGTCATCCTCGGCCGGGGGGCGACCCTCGGCCGCCCCCTGGCGATGCTGCTCGGGCAGAAGCGGCCCACGGCCAACGCGGCCGTCACGGTGGTCCACACCGGGGTGCCCGACTGGACCCGCTACACCCGGCGCGCCGACATCCTGATCGCCGCCGCCGGGGTGCCGGGCATCATCCGGCCCGAGCACGTCAAACCGGGCGCGGTCGTGATCGGCGGCGGCGTGCGCTACGCCGGACGCCGCCTGCTGCCCGACGTGGACGAGTCCTGCGCCCAGGTGGCCGGCGCCATCACCCCCAGGGTCGGCGGCGTGGGCCCGACGACCGTCGCCATGCTGTTCCGCAACGCGGTCGCGGCGGCGGAGCGCGCCACGGCCGCCGCGAACGGCTCCGGGGACCGGAGGATCTCAGGCTGACCGGTCCTCTGCGGGATCCGGGGGTCTCCGGCCGGCCGGTCCTCCGGGGGCCCTGGGGCCTCCGGTCGATCGGCCGGCCCGCCCGCGGCCGCGGCCGCGGGCGCGGGCGCGGGCCGGCTCCGTCACTGGTCCATGAGTTTGATCCAGTCGTTCACCAGCTTCTCAAGGGTCTCCCGACCGGCCTCCACCTCGGCCATGGAGTGGAACTTGACGTAGGCCCTGCCCTTGGGGCCCGCCTCCAGCAGTCCGGTCTCGTCGCTGAGCAGCGACCCCTTGTGGAAGATGACCGCGACGTAGTTCTTCACCCGGGGGTTGAGGCTGGCCATGTCCTCCTTGTAGAAGAAGCTGGGGCCGCCCCACTTGACGTCCTCCTCGATGTCAGGGCTCACCTTGGCGATGATGTCCCTGACGGCCACGATCTCGGCCTTCATCGGGTGGTCGAGCTTGCTCAGGAAATCGTCTACTTTCTTCGTGTCACCCATGGTCGAAACGGTATGCACGCGTGGTGCGCGCGGCCACTTCCTCCGCGTGATTCTGGGGTGTGGCGTTCCGATTCAGGGGTACTCCCGTCCGCCCGGTCCGGCGGGGATCCGGCGAGGGCGCTCCGGCCGCGTCAGGGCTCCGGGGCCGCGGTGAGGTGCTCCCTTTCCGGTCGCCGACCTGGTGGAGGCCCGTTCCGGGATACCCGGGGACCGCCCCGGGAATCAGGGGCCGCTCACCTCGCCGGGCGTCTCCCGGCGCAGCCGTCCGAGGGCGTCGAGGGCCCGCGCCCACGGCCGGTCCTCCGGGTCCCCGGTCCGGTCGTGGACGGCAGGGGAGCCGGACCCGTCCTGCCCCTGCCCGGACAGGATCGAGACGCCCTCTGCCCGCAGGCTCTCGACGCTCCGGCGGAAGGGCGCGCGGGAAGCGAGGGCGTCGTTGACGAACGGCAGTACGACCACCGGGATGCCCAGGCCCGGAGCCTCGGCGAGGAGCCCGAGGGCGTAGGTGTCGGCGATGCCCAGCGCGAACTTGTTGATCGTGTTGAAGGTGGCCGGGGCGACGATGATCGCGTCGGCTCGCGGAGGCTTGGGCTCGTCCGGCCTGCGGTAACGGCTGCGAACCGGACGGCCGGTCTGCCGTTCCAGGGCGGGGACGTCGATGAAGTCCAGGGCGGGCGGGGTGGCGACGATCTGGACGACCCACCCCTCTTCCTGGGCGAGCCGGACGAGGCGGCCGACCTCACCGGCCCCGCCGGAAGCGCACACGATGACGTACAGAACGCCGTTTACTGTGCTCATGGCGACACTTCGTGTCGCGGCTCGGGGGTTGTGTTCATGGCGACGCTGGCGCGTCGCGGCTCGGGGTAGTGCTCATTGCGACGCTGGCGCGTCGCGGCTCGGGGGCTCTTACCCGGTGTCTTCCCTCGTCTCTCCGCCGCTTCGCGGCTGCGTTCCTCAGTCCAGACACCGGCGCCCCCGAGCGGGTCCGGGCACCGGCATTCCTGAGGCGAGTCCGGGCAGCGGCGTTCCTGAGCGGGTCCGGGCAGCGGCGTTCCTGAGGTGGGTCCGGGCACTGGCACTCCTGAGCGGGTCCTTCGGTCCTGTCAGCGGTGTTGCTCGCGGGAGACTGGGTCGGGTGATGGGAGGGGACGAAGTGCACGATGTCATGGACATGGGAACGCCTCGGCGGCGGGGGGCCTTCCAGGCCGGGTCCGCCTGGCGGATCGAGCGGTGTGCGGCACTGGCCTGGCCGGCCGCGGTCACCGAGGAGCGGGAGGGGTGGCTGCTCCGGCACAGTCCGGGCGTGACGCGGCGGCGCTCCAACTCCGCGCTGCCGCCGCCCGCCCCCGTGACCTCGATCGAGCACGTGGAGAGGTTCTACCGCGACCGGGGCGCCCCGGTCCGCGTCCAGATCAGCCCGGCCGAGCACCACCGGGAGCTGGACGCCCGGCTGGCCGGCCTCGGCTACCGCGTCGAGAGCGGGGTCGCCGTCCTCTCCGCGCGCACCGAGGACGTCCTCGCCGCCACGTCGTCGGCCGGTACGGCGCCGGTGATCGGAGCGGCAGTGATCGGAGCAGCGGTGTCCACGGTATCGACGGCCGTGGAATGTGAGGTCGCGGCAGGTGAGGCCGGGACCGGGGAGGTCACGACGGACGAAACCGCGGAGGCGCACGCCGTACGAGCGGGTGCGGCGCGGTCCGTGCCGGTCGAGGTGGCGGGCGAGCCGGACCGGTGGCTCGCCGTCTTCGCGGACCTGGACGGCCACTCCGACAGCGAGACCGTCGGCAGGGAGGTCATCTCGCGGGTCGCCGGGCCCGCCGCCTTCCTGAGCGTCTCGCACGAGGGACGGGCCGCCTCGATGGGGATGGTCGTCGCCGACTCCGGCTGGGCCGGTGTCTTCTGCATGGCCACCCGGCCGGACCTGCGACGCCGGGGGCTGGCGGCCGCCGTGCTGGGGGCCGGCGCGCGCTGGGCGGCGGGACAGGGCGCCGACCGGCTGTACCTGCAGGTGGAGAAGGACAACCGGGCGGCCCTCGCCCTCTACGAGCGGATCGGTTTCATCTACTCACACGGCTACCACTTCCGGACCCTCCCCTGAGCCCGCCTCCGGGGCCGCTCGGAGGCCGCCGCCGGTGCCGCCGACGCCTCGCGGACGGCTGCGCGGACGGCGTCCGTTCGGAGCGCGTCAGGCGGTGGTGTGGCGCTGGAACTCCCACGGGTCGTGGGCGGAGAAGACCTCCACTTCGTCGCCGTGGTCACGGGTGAGGGCGCGCAGCCGGTCGCGGCTGCTCAGCCGCAGCCCGGGGTCGACCTGGGAGTCGTTCTGGAGGATGTCCATCAGCGGGTGCGGCTCCGGCTCCCCGGCCCGCAGCTCGCCGTGGTAGAAGTACGCGTCGCCCGCGTGCAGCAGCCACCGGTCCTGATCCCGTACGGCCACGCCCGCGTGACCGGCGGTGTGCCCGCCGAGCGGGACCAGCAGGATCTCCGGGGGCAGTCCTTCCAGGGTCCGCGCGCCGCCGAAGCCGAACCAGGACTCTCCTTCGCCCGCGCCGTAGGTGACCCAGTGCGGCCGGTGCGCCCAGTGCGCCGGGCGGTAGCGCCGGCTGGGGGCCTCGGCCATCGCCGCCCGCAGCTCCGCCTCCATGACGTGGACGCGGGCGTCCGGGAAGTCGGGCAGGCCGCCGCTGTGGTCGACGTCGAGGTGGGTCAGCACGATGTGCCGCACGTCGGCGGGCGAGTGGCCCAGGCGTTCGATGCGGCGCAGGGCGGTCTCCGCCGGGTCGAGTGCCGGCCCCACCAGCTCCGCCCACTCCGCCTCCAGTGAGGTCGCGGGGTCTCGGATGTCGCCGAGCCCGAGGCCGGTTTCGACGAGGACCAGGCCGTGGGCGTCGGTCTCGATCAGCAGGCAGTGGCAGACGGCTGCCGCGGGCCGCGGGCCGTCGTAGGTGGCCTCGACCTCGCGCATGGAACTGCAGTTGAGGTGGTGGATCTTCATCGGTGTCCTTCCGTACGGGGCGGCGGAGATCATGCCGCGTTGTGCCCCGTGTCCGAGTGCATGGTGTGACGTCGCGTCGGTGTGGGTGTGTGGCAGGGCTCCGGAGGAGCCCGGAGCCGGCGAGGAGTGCTCCGTCTGGCGCGTGCGACGTCCTCGGCTCGGCTCGCGCCATGCCGTAGACGCTAGACCGATCGGTTCATTAATTTCAAGTAGACCGATCTACCTATTTTTAGAATCCTCGGGGGCCTTCGACCCAGGACGCCGGGGCGCGGGCGGTGACCGGACATCGCGCGTCACGTTCGGCCACCGCTTCCGGCGTGCCGGCCTCGGCCACCGCTTCGGGCGCGCCGCGTTCGGCGGCCGCATCCGGCGTGCCGCGTCCGGACGCATCCCGGCGCGCCTTGACCGGGGCCGTGAACAGGGCAGACTGGAGCGGTGATCAAGACGCTCCGCCCGCAGAACTACAACGAGGCGCTCCACGTGGGGCACTTCTTCCGCACGGGCACGCCGGTGGTGATGGACCTCACCGAGCTGCCGGACGACGAGGCCAAACAGTTCGTCGACTTCGCCGCCGGCCTGGTGTTCGGCAGGAGAGGGGACATGGACCGGCTCTCTCCCAAGGTGTTCCTGCTCATGCCCGCCGGGATGGCCGCCCCCGCCGATGACGGGGTCCGATAGGCGGCTGACGGGAAACGGCCTCCGGGCGGCCGTCGTGCCGTTCCCGAGGCGACCACCGGGCGCTCACCGTGGCGTTCCCCGGTGGCACCCGGCGGGCGTCGGCTCAGGGATGACGTCTGTCGGCCCGCCGCATCTCCTGGATGAGCGGCCTCGTGTCGACGCCGCCGTACGTCCGGTGGAGCCGGGCGCCTCTCAGGAGGCTGGACGGCACGGAGATCCGCCGGTGCCCGGGGCGTCCCCTGGACCTGAGGATGTCAGCGGCCCAGATCGCCCCCGCCCCGCCGAACAGGACGACGAGGACCCATGTGAACGCGTTCATTCCACATCCCTTCCAGGGATCGGGTGAACCGTGTGCCTTCCCTGCGATCAACGGTAACTCCCGGCCCTGCCGGGCGCGATCGTCGCGCCGCCGGCGGCCGGGGACCGCGCCGTCACATGATCCGCACACCGTGAGAACGGATGGCGGCATGCGGGCACGCGCGAAGAAGCGGGCCGGATCCGGCGCCCCCGACGATGAGGTGATGTACCAGCCCCACCCGGCACACGGGAGCCCCGCCGAGCCGACGCCGCGCGGAGACCGCCCCCGGGAGTTGCTGCGCACCCTGGGGGAGGACCTGCGGACGATCGTCGAGCGGGACCCGTCCGTCCGCAGCCGGTGGGAGGCGCTGCTGCACCCGGTGCTGCCGGCGATGTGGCTGCACCGGATCGCCCACCGGCTCCACCGGCGCGGCCGGCGGCTGCCCGCCCGGCTGCTGATGCTCCTCGCGCGCGGGTTCACCGGGGTGGAGATCCACCCCGGTGCGGTGCTCGGGCGCAGGGTGTTCGTCGACCACGGAGCGGCGGTGGTGATCGGGGAGACCGCCGTCGTGGGCGACGACGTGACCATCTACCACCAGGTGACGCTGGGCGCGGTCGGGTGGTGGCGCGACAACCGGCGGGCCGCTGGGGAGCGGCGGCACCCGGTGATCGGCGCCCGCGTGGTGCTGGGCGTCGGCGCGACCGTCCTCGGCCCGGTGCACGTGGGAGACGACGCCGTCATCGGGGCACGGGCGCTCGTTCTCGGAGACGTGCCCGCCGGCGGGCGGGCCCTCGCCCCGGTCAGGGCCGTGTCACCGGGGCCGGTGGCCCCGGCGGTGCCGCCGGGGCCGCGCCGGGGGTGGGCCCCGCGGCCGGGACGTCCCGGCGCGGGTCATGCGCAGGCGCACGCCGGGGCGGGCGAGGCGACCGGAACGACGTGACCGCGTCCGGATGGACATCTTCCCGCCGGTCGCCTCTACGCTGCTGGGAAGACCCGCTCCCCGAGTTCCCGCCGCGTACCCGCCGCCCAGGCGCCGAAGGATGACCATATGGAGATCTGGATCAACCCCGACTGCTCCAAGTGCCGTTCCGCGCTGTCCGTCCTTGATTCCGAGCGGGCCGGTTACACCGTCCGCCGGTATCTGGAGGACCCGCCCAATGAGCTGGAGCTCCGCGAGGTGCTGACCCGGCTCGGCCTCGACCCCTGGGACATCGCCCGGCTGGGCGAGCCCGTGGCCGCCGAGATCGGCTTGGCCGACTGGCCCCGTACCCCCGCGGACCGCGACCGCTGGATCCGGGCGCTGGCCGCCCATCCCGTCCTGATCCAGCGCCCCATCATCACCACCGACGACGGATCGGCCGTCGTCGGCCGCAGCGAGGAGGCCGTCCGCTCGGTGCTCCCGCGCCGGTAGCCGTCGCCGGCCCGATGCCGGCCGGCGGCGGAGCGCCCGTCGCCGCCGACCGGCACCGGACCGGCCGAGCCGGTCCGCGGTCGACGCGCGGCCGGTGAGGGGGTGCCGAACCCGTCGGCGTGCCTGACGCGGGCGCGTCGAACCCGCCGTCGCGCCCGGGTGCCGGACCGGCCGGACCGGTCGTCGTGGCCGGTCGGTGAATCACGGCGGATGGAATTCACGGCGGCGCCGGCCCGGTGGAATTCGGGCAGTACGGAGTCCGACGGCGGGCACTGCGGAAAACCGCTCCGTCTCGTGTGCCCGGGTACGGCGATCCCGGCCGTCCGGCCTCTCTCACCTGCGACGTCGCTGCCGTCCGGATGTCGGCGACCTACCTGACCGTCCGGTAGTGAGCGCTAACATCCAGGGCCCGAATCCCATTTAAGAGTGCTTCGGCGGGAACGTCAACGGGTGTTAACGGATTATTTCGGTGTGATCAGAACGTAACCGGGGCCCACCTTGACGACAACTAATGTTAACGCTCACAGTTTTCTCAGGCCGAACGCGACGAGCATTCGGCGGGGCCGAGCGCCGGGCATCGAAGCCGGGCGAAGGGGGGAGCTCCGTCGTCCCGGCACTGACACCCAGAAAGGAACCCCCGTGTTCAAGAGGATCTCGGCGCTGGTCCTGGTCGGCGTCACGACACTGGCCATGGCCGGTTGCAGTGGTTCGGGCGGCTCCGGCGGTTCGGGCGGCTCGTCCGACGGAAAGATCGTCATGGGCTTCGCCCAGGTCGGCGCGGAAAGCGGCTGGCGAACCGCCAACACCAAGTCGGTCCAGGAGTCCGCCCAGTCGGCGGGCGTCGACCTGAAGTTCTCCGACGCTCAGCAGAAGCAGGAGAACCAGATCAAGGCGATCCGCTCCTACATCCAGCAGAAGGTCGACGTCATCGCCTTCTCACCGGTCGTCGAATCGGGCTGGGACACCGTGCTGAACGAGGCGAAGAATGCCAAGATCCCGGTCATCCTGACCGACCGGGCCGTGGATTCGAAGGACACGAGCCTCTACAAGACCTTCCTCGGCTCCGACTTCACCGAGGAGGGCAAGAAGGCCGGCCAGTGGCTGGTCGACCAGTACAAGGACGGCACCGACCAGGTGAACATCGTCCAGCTCGAGGGCACGACGGGCTCCGCCCCGGCCAACGACCGCAAGGCGGGCTTCGAGCAGGTCATCTCCGCCGACCCCAAGTTCAAGGTCATCGCCTCGCAGACCGGCGACTTCACCCGGGCCAAGGGCAAGGAGGTCATGGAGGCGTTCCTCAAGGCCAACCCGAAGATCGACGTCCTGTACGCGCACAACGACGACATGGCGCTCGGCGCGATCGAGGCCATCGAGGGCGCCGGCAAGGCGCCCGGCAAGGACATCAAGATCATTTCGGTGGACGCGGTCCACGACGGCATGCAGGCGCTGGCCGACGGCAAGATCAGCTTCATCGTCGAGTGCAGCCCGCTGCTCGGCCCCCAGCTCATGGACCTGGCCAAGAAGGTCGTGAAGGGCGAGCAGGTTCCCGCCCGCGTCGTGACGGAGGAGACCACCTTCACCCAGGAGCAGGCGAAGGAGGCTCTGCCGGGCCGTAAGTACTGATCCCGGACCGGGTCGCCCCCGCGGGACGGGGGCGGCCCGCCGGCCGGCGAGGACAGCCGGTGAGCACAGCCGACGAGGAGAGAGACGCCACATGGCCCCACCCGCGCCGATCCTGCGGATGAAAGGGATCGGCAAACAGTTCCCCGGCGTGAAGGCGCTGGACGGCGTGGACTTCCGGCTGCTGCCCGGCGAGGTCCACGCGCTCATGGGAGAGAACGGCGCCGGCAAGTCCACGCTGATCAAGGTGCTGACCGGCGTGTACGACATCGACGCCGGCGAGATCGAGCTGGCGGGCCGTCCGGTGGTCTTCTCCGGCCCGCAGGCCGCCCGGGAGGCCGGCATCAGCACGGTCTACCAGGAGGTCAACCTCTGCCCGAACCTCTCCGTCACCGAGAACGTCGTCATCGGCCGGGAGCCCCGCCGCCTCGGCCGCATCCGGTGGAAGGAGGCCCGCCGCCGGGCCGCCGAACTGCTGGGCCGTCTCGACCTCCACATCGACGTGTCGGCCCCCCTGTCGGCGTACTCGCCGGCCGTGCAGCAGATGGTGTCCATCGCCAGGGCCCTGGACGTCGACGCCCGGGTCCTCATCCTCGACGAGCCGACCTCCAGCCTCGACTCCGGCGAGGTCGCGCAGCTGTTCCGGGTGATGCGGCGGCTGAAGGAGCAGGGCATCGCGATCCTGTTCGTCTCGCACTTCCTCGACCAGATCTACGAGATCGCCGACCGCATGACGGTCCTGCGCAACGGCCGGCTCGTGGGGGAGTACCTCACGAGCGAGCTGAGCCAGGTGGACCTGGTCGGCAAGATGATCGGTCGCGAGCTCGCCGACCTGGAGCGGCTGGAGGACAGGCCGCCGGCCAGGGAGGGCGCGCCGCTCGTGGAGACGGACGGGCTCGGCCGGTCCAGGGCGATCGAGCCGTTCACGCTGACCATCCGGGAAGGCGAGGTGGTCGGCCTGGCCGGGCTGCTCGGCTCCGGCCGTACCGAGATCGCCCGGCTACTGTTCGGCGCCGACCACGCGGGCACCGGCTCGCTGCGGATCGCGGGAGAGCCGGTCGGGCTGCGCACGCCCCGGGCGGCGATCCGCCACCGGCTCGCCTTCTGCTCCGAGAACCGGCGCGAGGAGGGGCTCGTGCCCGACCTCACCGTGCGGGAGAACATCGTCCTCGCGCTGCAGGCGTCCCGCGGGTGGACCCGGCCGATCCCCCGGCGCAGACAGGACGAGCTGGTCGCCAAGTACGTCTCCGCGCTGAACATCCGCCCGGCCGACCCCGAGCAGCTCGTCAGGAACCTCAGCGGCGGCAACCAGCAGAAGGTGCTGCTGGCCCGCTGGCTCATCCTGGAGCCCCGGCTGCTCATCCTCGACGAGCCCACCCGCGGCATCGACATCGGCGCGAAGGCGGAGATCCAGCGCCTGGTGGCCGAGCTGTCCGGCGGCGGGATGGCCGTGCTGTTCATCTCCGCCGAGCTGGAGGAGGTCCTGCGGCTCAGCCACCGGGTCGGCGTGCTGCGCGACCGTCGCCTCGTCGCCGAGATCGACAACGACGAGCGGCTGACCACCGGCGCCCTGATGGAGACGATCGCGAGCGGAGCCGCGTCATGACCGCACCCGCACCCGCACCCTCCTCCGCTTCCGCGCCCGCGTCCGCCTCGCCCGGACGCCGCCTGCTCGGGCACCGCCTGTTGTGGCCCGTCGTGATCCTGGCGGCGCTGCTGCTGGTCAACCTGGTGTTCACCGACGGCTTCTTCAGGATCGAGCTCAAGGACGGCCACCTCTACGGCAGCCTGATCGACATCGTCAGGTTCGGCGCGCCGCTGATCCTCGTGGCGCTGGGCATGACGCTGGTCATCGCGACCCGCGGTATCGACCTGTCGGTGGGCTCGGTCGTGGCGATCTCCGGAGCCCTCGCGTGCCTGCAGATCAGTGACCTCGGAGACCAGAACTCGGTGGGCGGCGTGCTGGGGGCGGTCGGCGTCGCCCTCGCGCTCTCGGTGGTGCTCGGCGCCTGGAACGGCCTGCTCGTCGCGACCGTGGGCGTCCAGCCCATCATCGCGACGCTGATCCTCATGGTCGCCGGGCGCGGCCTCGCCCAGCTCATCACCGACGGTCAGATCATCACGATCAACAGCGCGCCGTACAAGCTGATCGGCGGGGGTTACTGGCTCACGCTGCCGTTCGGGATCATCATCGTGCTCGCGGTGCTGGCGCTGACCGCGTTCCTCACCCGGCGGCTCGCCCTCGGCCTGCTCATCGAGTCGGTCGGCGGCAACGCCGAGGCGAGCCGGCTGGCCGGCATCAGCGCGCGCGGGGTGCTCCTGACCGTCTACACGTTCTGCGCGCTGTGCGCGGGGATCGCCGGGCTCATGATCAGCTCGAACGTCTCCAGCGCCGACGGCAACAACGCCGGCCTGTGGATCGAGCTGGACGCGATCCTGGCGGTCGTGATCGGCGGCACCCCGCTGTCGGGCGGGCGGTTCTCCATCGGCGGCACCGTGCTGGGCGCGCTCATCATCCAGACGCTGACCACCACCATCTACTCGATCGGCGTTCCGCCGGAGACGACGCTGCTGTTCAAGGCGCTCGTGGTGACCGTCGTCTGCCTGATCCAGTCCCCGGCCTTCCGCGCGAAGGTCTTCCACCGGCGCCGCCGCCCCGCCGGTGCGTCCCCGGTGGCGGAAGAGAAGGTGAGGGTCTCGGCATGACCGTCGCGACAGTCCCGGGCCGCCGGCTCCGGGTCCGGGTGCCGCGCAGGTACGTCCCGGTCCTGGTCACGGCCGCGCTGTTCCTCGCCATGTTCGCCGCGGGGGGCATCCGGTACGAGGGGTTCGCCACCGGGCAGATCATCCTCAACGTCTTCATCGACAACGCGTTCCTGCTGGTCGTGGCCGTCGGGATGACCTTCGTGATCCTCGCGGGCGGCATCGACCTGTCGGTCGGCTCGGTGGTGGCGCTGTCCACCATGGTCGCCGCGACGCTGCTGAAACAGGGCTGGTCCCCCTGGCCGGTGATGCTGATCGTGCTGCTCATCGGGGCGGTCCTCGGCCTCGGCATGGGCGCGATCATCCACTACTTCGAGATCCAGCCGTTCATCGTGACGCTGGCCGGGATGTTCCTGGCCCGCGGCCTGTGCTACACGATCGACACCCGGTCGATCCCCATCGAGGACCCGGTGTTCACCGCGTTCGCGCAGACGCGGATCGACCTCGGCGCGGACATGTGGATCTCGCACGGCGTGCTGGTCGCCGCCGCCGTGGTCGTCGTGGCGGGGTACACGCTCCACTACACCCGGCTCGGCAGGAACGTGTACGCCACCGGCGGGAACGAGCAGTCGGCGCTGCTCATGGGCCTCCCGGTGGCGCGGACGAAGATCGCCGTCTACACGGTCAGCGGCTTCTGCTCCGCCCTCGGCGGCCTGGTGCTGTCGTTCTACATGCTGTCCGGGTACGGCCTGCACGCGGTCGGGATGGAGCTCGACGCGATCGGCGCCGTCGTGATCGGCGGCACCCTGCTGACCGGCGGCTCCGGCTACCTGTTCGGCACCGTGCTGGGCGTGCTCGTGCTCGGCCTGATCCAGACGATCATCAGCTTCGAGGGCACGCTGAACTCCTGGTGGACGCGGATCCTCATCGGCCTGCTTCTGTTCGTCTTCATCCTGATGCAACGCCTGATCACGGCTCGCAGGCGGTAGCCGCCGGGAAGTCCCCACCGTCGGTCCGAAAGATCGCGTGACGAGTTTTGGAGAGCATGTGAGCGGTAACGGCGAGCGCTACGTCGTCGGCGTCGACTTCGGGACCCTGTCGGGCAGGGCCGTGGTGGTGCGGGTGAGCGACGGCGCGGAGCTGGGCGGCGCGGTCCACGAGTACGCCCACGGGGTGATCGAGGACGCCCTCCCCGGGTCGGGCGTCCGGCTCGGCCCCGACTGGGCGCTGCAGTCGCCCCAGGACTGGATCGACGTGCTGCGGCACGCCGTACCGGAGGCCCTGGCGGCGTCGGGGGTCCCGCCGGAGCAGGTGATCGGCGTCGGCACCGACTTCACGGCCTGCACGGTGCTGCCCGCCACCGCGGACGGCGTCCCGCTGTGCGAGTCGCGGCCCGACCGGCCGCACGCCTGGCCCAAGCTGTGGAAGCACCACGCGGCGCAGCCGCACGCCGACCGGATCAACGCGCTGGCCGCCGAGCGCGGCGAGCCCTGGCTGCCCCGGTACGGCGGCCGGATCTCCTCCGAGTGGGAGTTCGCCAAGGGTCTCCAGGTCCTGGAGGAGGACCCGGAGACCTACGCGCTGGCCGAACGCTGGATCGAGGCCGCCGACTGGATCATCTGGCAGCTCACCGGCGTGGAGACCCGCAACGTCTGCACCGCCGGCTACAAGGGCGTCTTCCAGGACGGCGGCTACCCTTCCGACGGCTTCCTGGCCGCGCTCAACCCCGCCTTCGCCGGTTTCACCGGCAAACTCGGCCGGGAGCTCGCGCCGCTCGGCGGCCTCGCCGGTCGGCTGACCGCGCGGGCCGCCGGGTGGACGGGCCTGCCCGAGGGTGTCGCGGTGGCCGTCGGCAACGTCGACGCGCACGTCACCGCGACCGCCGCCGACGCGGTCCGGCCCGGCCAGATGGTCGCCATCATGGGCACCTCCACCTGCCACGTCATGTGCTCCGACCGCCTGGCCGAGGTGCCCGGGATGTGCGGGGTGGTGCGCGACGGCATCGTGCCCGGCCTGTGGGGCTACGAGGCCGGTCAGTCGGCCGTCGGCGACATCCTCGCCTGGTACGTGGACAACTGCGTGCCCGCGCCGTACGCCGGGCGGGCGGCGGAGCGGGGTCTCGGCCTCCACGAGTACCTGACGGAGCTGGCCGCGGAGCAGAACGTCGGGCAGCACGGGCTGGTCGCGCTCGACTGGCACGGCGGCAACCGCTCCATCCTGGTCGACCACACCCTATCCGGCGTGATCGCCGGGCAGACGCTCGCCACCCGGCCGGAGGACGTCTACCGCGCGCTCATCGAGGCCACCGCGTACGGCGCCCGCCTGATCGTGGAGACGTTCGAGTCCTCCGGCGTGCCGGTGGAGGAGTTCGTGGTCGCCGGCGGCCTGCTGAGGAACCCCTTCCTCATGCAGGTCTATGCCGACGTGCTGCGCCGGCCGCTGTCGGTGATCGGCTCCGGCCAGGGGCCGGCCCTCGGCTCGGCGATCCACGCGGCCGTCGCCGCGGGCGCCCACCCCGACATCACGGCGGCCGCGGCGGCGATGGGAAAGCGCGTCACCGACGCCTACCTGCCCGACGAGAAGCGGGCCGACGCCTACGACCGGCTGTACGCCGAGTACCGCCGGCTGCACGACCACTTCGCGGACGGCGGCATGCTGCACCGGCTCCGCGCGATCAGGAACGAGGCGAGCGCGTGAGCGGCGACCGGAGACGGGGCGGGCGCGTGAGCGGCGACCAGGGACAGGACGAGCGTGTGAGCGGCCACCGGGAACGGGACGAGCGCCCAGGGCGCGACCGGAACGAGGAGAAGCGTGTGATCGGGGCGGGCTCATGAGCGGGGACAGGCGTGTGATCGAGGAGCTGCGGGAGACCGTCTGCCGCCTCCATACCGAGCTGGTCCGCTACGGCCTCGTGGCGTGGACCGCGGGGAACATCTCCGGGCGGGTGCCCGGGGCGGACCTTTTCGTCATCAAGCCCAGCGGCGTCTCGTACGACGACCTGACCCCGGAGTCGATCGTCGTGTGCGACCTCTCCGGCGAACTCGTCGAGGGGACGCTCGCGCCGTCCAGCGACACCGCCGCGCACGCCTATGTCTACCGGCACATGCCGGAGGTGAACGGGGTGGTGCACACCCACTCCACGTACGCCTCCGCCTGGGCGGCCCGGGACGAGCCGATCCCCTGCGTGCTGACCGCGATGGCCGACGAGTTCGGCGGCGAGATCCCGGTCGGGCCGTTCGCGCTGATCGGCGGCGACGACATCGGCAAGGGCATCGTGGAGACCCTGACCGGGCACCGCTCCCGCGCGGTCCTCATGCGCAACCACGGGGTCTTCACGATCGGCGAGTCGCCGAAGGCGGCCGTCAAGGCGGCCGTGATGTGCGAGGACGTCGCCCGCACCGTGCACGTCTCCCGCCAGCTCGGCACCCCTGTGCCGATCGCCCCGGGCGACGTCGACAGCCTGTACGACCGCTACCAGAACGTCTACGGACAGAGGAGTCACCGGTGAAGCTATGGTTCCTGACCGGCAGCCAGGGCCTGTACGGCGAGGACACGCTGCGCCAGGTGGCCGGGCAGTCCCGCGAGATCGCCGGGAAGCTGGGTGAGTCGCTGCCGTTCGAGGTGGAGTGGCGGCCGGTGCTCACCGACGCGGCGGCCATCCGCCGGGTGTGCCTGGAGGCGAACGCCGACGACGACTGCGCCGGCCTGATCGCGTGGATGCACACGTTCTCCCCGGCCAAGATGTGGATCGCCGGGCTCGACGCGCTGCGCAAGCCGCTGCTGCACCTGCACACGCAGGCCAACGTCGAGCTGCCGTGGAGCTCCATCGACATGGACTTCATGAACCTCAACCAGGCCGCGCACGGCGACCGCGAGTTCGGTCACATCCAGACCAGGCTCGGGGTGCCGCGCAAGACCGTCGCCGGGCACGTCAGCGACCCCGCCGTGGCGGCGCGCGTCGCGGCGTGGGCGCGCGCCGCCGCCGGGAGGGCCGAGCTGACCTCCCTCCGGCTCGCCCGGTTCGGCGACAACATGCGCGACGTGGCGGTGACCGAGGGCGACAAGGTCGAGGCGCAGCTCAGGTTCGGCGTGTCGGTCAACACCTACGGCGTCAACGACCTGGTCGAGGCCGTGGACTCCGCGTCGGACGCCGAGGTGGGCGCGCTGGTCAAGGAGTACGAGGACGTCTACCGGGTGGCCCCCGAGCTGCGCGCGGACGGCGGGCGGCACGACTCCCTGCGTTACGCGGCCCGCATCGAGCTGGGCCTGCGCGCCTTCCTGGAGGCCGGCGGCTTCCGGGCGTTCACCACGAACTTCGAGGACCTCGGCGGGCTGCGGCAGCTTCCGGGGCTCGCCGTACAGCGCCTCATGGCCGACGGCTACGGCTTCGGCGGCGAGGGCGACTGGAAGACCTCGGTGCTGCTGCGCACGCTGAAGGTGATGTCGGCCGGGCTGCCGGGCGGCACCTCGTTCATGGAGGACTACACCTACCACCTCACCCCGGGGGAGGAGCTGATCCTCGGCGCGCACATGCTGGAGGTCTGCCCCACCATCGCCGAGGACACGCCCTCGTGCGAGATCCACCCGCTGGGCATCGGCGGCCGGGAGGACCCGGTGCGGCTGGTGTTCGACGCCCGGCCCGGACCGGCCGTGGTGATCGGCCTGGCCGACATGGGCGACCGGTTCCGCCTGGTGGCCAACGAGATCGACGTCGTCGCCCCGCCGGAGCCGCTGCCGAACCTGCCGGTCGCCCGCGCCGTCTGGCGGCCGCGGCCCGACATGCGGACCTCCACCGAGTCGTGGCTGACGGCCGGCGCGCCGCACCACACCGTGCTGTCCGCGGCGGTCGGGGCCGAGGAGCTCACCGACCTCTCCGACATGCTCGGCGTCGAGCTGCTCGTCATCGACGCCGAGACCACCTCCCGGCGGTTCGCCAAGGAACTGCGCTGGAACCAGGCGTACTACCGGCTCGCGCAGGGATTCTGACACGCCCGCGGCGGCCGGCGAGGGGGAGCTCGCCGGTCGCCGCGGTTCCGGAGGACCCGCTATGGAAGCGGCTCGAAGGAGATGTGAGGGGCCAGCGCGCGGAGGAAGTCGGCGGCGTCGAAGATCTCGCCGGCGGAGGCGACGCCGGCCGTCCCGGCCCGCCCGGTGAGGACGCGCTCGACCGCCTCCACCGCGAGCGGCGCGGTGACGGCGTAGATGTCCCGACCGCTCGCCACGGCGCGCCGTTCGGCGCCGCCGGAGCGCACGACGACGTCGACGAGGAAGGTCTGCGCGGACCGCCCGTGCTCGTCGACCGGGGCCGGCGCCGGAGTGTCCGGGTCCGACAGGTCCCTGGCGGCCTCGGCCGTCATGTAGGTGCGCACCTCGGGGATGGGCAGGTGGCTGGGGATGGTCACGACGTCGGCCATCGTGAACTCCCCGATGACGGTCCGGGGGCCCATCGGGCTGGGGAAGGGCCACTCCAGGACCGGCAGCTCGTCGTCGTGGTACTCCAGCCGGCCGTTCGTGTGACGGACGCGCCGCCCGCCCCGCCGCTCCCCGGAGACCACGCCCGCGGCGCGGGTCCCGGGGGTGGGGTGCCAGCTGTCCAGCCCGTACGCGACGTGCGCCTCGTCGGCCTCGGTCCAGTCGCCCATCGCGGCGGTGGCCAGCAGGTCGCCGAGGCCGCCGTAGAAGGCCATCGCGGGGACGACCGCCACCCCCGCGTCGCGGGCGCGGTCCGCGAAGCGCGCGAAGGTGTCGGCGTTGGCCTCGATCTCGGCCGCCACGTCCACGTACGGGATCCCGGCGCGCAGCGCCGCCTCGATCACCGGGGCGGCCGTGGCGGCGAAGGGCCCGGCACAGTTGATCACGGCCGCCGCGCCGGTCAGCGCGCGGTCGAGCGAGGCCGGGTCGCCGACCGACGCCGGGCGAACCTCCAGCCGGGTTCCGGACGCCATCGCCTCCAGCTTTCCGCTGTCACGGCCGGACAGGACCGGGACGAACCCGCGTTCCCGCAGCCGCGCCACCACGAAGCGCCCGGTGTGCCCGTACGCGCCGAACACCGCCACCCTGAGTCCCGACGCCCCCGACGCCTCTGATGTCCCCGATGCCATGGCTTCTCTCCTCGCACTCGAACGCCCTGCCGCGATCCGTGGTGAACATCCTGGTGACGGCGGGCGTCCCACCGTGAGTGTCCGGAATGCCATTGCCCGTACAATTTCGGACATGAACACTGTCGCGCTGGCCGCCACCGACGGCATGCTGCACTTCGAGCTGTCCCTGGCGTACGAGGTCTTCGCCACCGCCCCGGCCGGTGTGACGGTCCCCTGGTACGACGTCACCGTCTGCGGGCCGGGCGCCGTACGGCTCGGCCGGTTCCTGCTGGAGCCCGACCACGGCCTCGACCGGCTCCGGCACGCCGGCACCGTGATCGTCCCGGGCTGGGCCGACGTCGACGTCGATCCGCCCGCCGACCTGGTCGACGCGGTGCGCGAGGCCCACGAGGCGGGCGCGCGCGTGGCCTCCCTCTGCACGGGCGCGTTCGTGCTGGCCGCCGCCGGTCTGCTGGACGGCAGGCGCGCGACCACGCACTGGGCGCACACCGGGGACCTGGCCGCCCGCCACCCCCGGGTGGAGGTGGACCCGGACGTCCTGTACGTGGACGACGGCAGCGTGCTCACCTCGGCCGGCAAGGCCGCGGCCATGGACCTGTGCCTGCACCTCGTCCGTCTCGACCACGGCTCCTCGGTCGCCAACACGGTCGCCCGCCGCCTGGTCGTGCCACCGCACCGGGACGGCGGTCAGGCCCAGTTCGTCACCGCCCCGGTGCCCGCCCCCGACGACCACCCGCTCGCCGAACTGTTCCCCTGGGTGATCGAACGGCTGGACCGGCCGCTGACCGTGGAGGACCTGGCCCGCCGGGCGCGGATGAGCTCACGGAACCTGAACCGCCACTTCAGGTCGGTGACCGGCACCACCCCGCTGCAGTGGCTGATGACCCAGCGGATCCGTCACGCCCAGGAACTGCTGGAGACCACCGGCGACGGCGTCGACGCCATCGCGGCGGCCACCGGCATGGGCACCGCCACGACGCTGCGCCGGCACTTCAACCGCACGGTCGGTGTGCCCCCGGACACCTACCGCCGCACCTTCCGCTCCCGGACCCGCCCCGGGCCGGGCGGCGGGACGGATCCCGCCGACGGTTCCGGTGGCATCGGGACGGGTTCCGCCCTTCACGGCTCCGCGGGGTCCGGCTCGAACCGGTAGACCGTCGAGTCCCGCCGCCGGAACCCGGCGCGGCAGGCCGTCCGGAATAGCGTTGCCCGCCATGACCGACTTCATCGCCCTCCCCTTCTACGACCTCATCCACGAGGACGCGCACGTTCCGGAGATCCGCAGGACGCTGCCCCCGCTCCTGGCCGGGGCGGGATTCACGCGGGTCGGCGCGCCCGACGGCCTCCTCGCCCGGCGGCTCGCCCAGGTTCTGTTCTGTGGGACCTCGCCACGGCGAAAATCCACAGAACAGAATCCAGAGCCCGATCCGAAGCCTGGTGGCGCCGCCGGGTGGCGGGTTCATGTCCTCGGGCCGGGCGGGCAGTCGTCGCAGACCCGGCACCAGCCGAGCTCGGAGCAGTGGACGCCGTGGGCGGGGCAGAACGTCTCCTCGTCATCCGCGCCCGGCCAGCTCCACGTCCCGGACGGGCCGTACCGCGCGGGCAGTTCGAACCGCTCGACGATGTCCCGGTACGCGCGCAGGTGCGGCTCCGCGAGGGCCGGGTCGTAGCACAGCTCGTCCCAGCGGTGGCGGGTGCCGGCCAGGTCGATGGCGCGCAGGAGGAACGCCTTCTGCCGGGGGAATTCCGCCGGGTCCCAGGCGATCTCCTTCAGGTCGAAGCCGACGCAGCCGCGGCCGGCGAGGTTCTGGTCGTGCCAGGCGATCCACTGCGCCAGCGCCCGTTCCCATTCGCCGGCGGCCAGGTCGGACAGGGCGAACTGCAGCACGGACAGGAACGCGTCGGTCGCGCCGTTGGAGAGCCTCAGGACACGAGGACCGTCGCCGAAGCCGTTGGCCATGGGCGCGACTCCTCTGCGGGCGGTTGCCGGGGGCCGGCGTCGATCGTAGGGGAGTTCGGGCCGGGGCTCCAGAGCGGTGGCCGGTGCGCGTGGCGACGGCGATGACGGCCATCGCCGCCCGGCCGTGAGGCGGCCCTCCGCTTGACGCCGTGCCCGGCGAGTTCGTGTTCGAAGGCCCGGCGGCATCGCCACGGCGAGCCGTGATCCGCCGCACCGTCACCGCCTGCGGTGCGCGGCCTCACCCTTCTGGCGGCGTCGGCGCGGGTTCCATCAGGACGCGCAAGCCCTCCAGCAGGTCCGCCGGAGCCGGCGCGCCGTCGGGGTCCACCAGCCACTGCGCCGCCAGGCCGCCCACCAGGGTCTGGATCACGGCTCCCACCTTCTCGGAGTCGGAGCCGAACAGCTCCGCCAGCCCCAGCCTGGCCTGCCGTCCCGCCTCCGCGAAGGACTCGCGCATCTCGGGGGTGCGCGCCATGTGCGCGACCAGCTCGAACTGGATCACCCACAGTGGCCTGGCGCGGGTGAAGGACTCGATGACCTTGGCCCAGGTCGTCTCGAAGTCTCCCGGCCCGGCCAGCGCCCGGCCCAGGTCGTCGGCCCATTCCTGCATCGCCTCCACCACCGCCTCGTTGAGCAGCGCGTCTTTCGTGCCGTAGTGGTAGCCGATCGCGGCCAGGCTGACCCCCGCGGCCGTGGCGATGTCACGCGCGGTCGTGCGGAAGTAGCCCTTCTCGTAGAGGCAGTGCTTGGCGCCTTCCAGAAGATCTTCTCGATTTCCCATGGACCCGAGCTTACACAGCCGTCTTGCACATGCGTCTAACACATATGTACTATTCGTGGCGTGACGAACATCCTGATCTCCGGCGCCGGCATGGCGGGCATGACCCTGGCCTACTGGCTCCGCGAGCACGGCTTCACCCCGACCGTCGTCGAGCGCGCCGCCGACATCCGCGAAGGCGGCTACAAGGTCGACATCCGGGGCGCCGCCCTCGACGTCGTCGAGAGGATGGGCCTGCTGGAGGAGATCCGCGCCCTGCGCACCGACGTCCGCGCCGGCTCGGTCGTCGACGGCGAGGGCCGCCGGGTGGCCAGCATGGACGGCGACAGCTTCGGCGGCCGCGTCCACCAGGACGCCGAACTGCACCGCGGCGACCTCGCCCGGCTCCTCCACGAGGCGACCGCCGGCGTCGAGTACGTCTTCGGCGACTCGATCGCCGCCATCGACGGCACCCGGGTCACCTTCGCCGGCGGGCTCGTCCGCGACTTCGACCTCGTCATCGGCGCCGACGGGCTGCACTCCAACACCCGCGCCCTGGCCTTCGGCCCCGAGGAGCGCTTCGTCCACGACATGGGCTACAACGTCTCGATCTTCAGTGTGCCCAACCACCTCGGGCTCGACTGCGAGGAGCTCACCTACGTCGGCCCCGGCCGCACGGCGCTGCTCTACAGCACCCGCCAGGACGCCGGCGCGAAGGCCATGTTCCTGTGGGCCGCCACCGGCAAGGCAGGCGACCGAGCCGAGCAGGAGCGTGCGCTGGCCGAGGCCTACCGCGGATCAGGGTGGGAGGTGCCACGCCTGCTGGAGGCCATGACCGGCGCCCCCGACTTCTACTACGACTCCATGAGCCAGGTGCGCATGGACACCTGGCACGCCGGCCCGGTCGCCCTGGTCGGCGACGCCGCCTACTGCGCCTCACCCGCCTCCGGCCAGGGCACCAGTCTCGCGCTGGTCGGCGCGTACGTGCTGGCGGGCGAGCTCAAGCGGGCCGGTGGCGACCACACCGTCGCCTTCCCCGCGTACGAGGCGCGGATGCGGTCCTTCGTCGCGACCAACCAGGCCCTGGGCACCGCCAACATCAAGCGCATGGTCCTGTCGAGCCGCTCCCAGGTCCGCATGTCGATGCTGATGCTGCGTCTGGTCAACCTGCTGCCCGGCAAGGACCGGATCATGGCCAAGGTCGTCGAGCCGATCCACCGCGCCGCCACCGCCATCGACCTGCCCGCCTGGTGACACCTCGCGGACACCCCGCCTGGACCCGCGACCGCCAGGCGTCCTGACCCCCACCGTCCTTGAAAGAGATCTCTCAATGTCCACGAAACCGCTGTCTCGCACCACGGTCGGCACTGTCCTCGCAGTCGTCGGCGCCCTGTTCATCGGCTATGTCGGGGTGAGTTACCTGCTGGCTCCTCAGTCCATGGCGCCCAACTTCGGCCTGCCGAGCTGGCCACATGACGAGGGCGCGGGATTCCTCGCCGTCAAGGGAATCCGGGATCTGGTGTCCGGTCTGGTGATCCTCGCGGTCCTGGCGACAGGCAACCGTCGCGTCCTGGGCTGGGTCATGGTGGCTGCGGCGCTCACCCCGATCGGCGACATGTTCATCGTGCTGCTCTCCGGCGGAGACCCCGCAACCGCCTTCGGCGTGCACGGTGCCACCGCCGCCGCGGTCGCCCTCGCCGGGGGCCTCCTGCTCAGCGGTTCCCGAGCCGGGTCGCCGAAAACTGCCGCCTGACAGCCGGCCCATCGGGCGCCCGTCTTCTGGGCGGCGGCGAGCGGCGGCTGGGGTCACGTTCAGGAGCGGAGGGCCGAGACGGGGGTCTCCGCCCGGAAAACGATCCGCCCGGAAAACGAGTGGCGACGCGCTTCCCGCCGGGAGTTCACTGAGGGCCCACCGCACGCAGAGGGAGTCCTCCGTTGATCGCAGTCTCGGCCGCCTCGGGCGCGCTCGGCCGCCTCGTCATCGCTCACCTGCGCACCCGGACGGAGGTGACCGCCGTGGTGCGCGACCCCGGACGGGCCCCCGAGGGCGTCCCGGTACGGCGCGGCGACTACGACGACCCGGCGAGCCTGCGTGAGGCCTTCGACGGGATCGGCCGCCTGCTGCTGATCTCGTCCCCGGAGCTCGACACCGCCCGCAGGGCCGGGCAGCACCTGGCCGCCGTGGCCGCCGCGAAGGACGCCGGCGTCGGCGCCGTCGTCTTCACCAGCTTCCTGGGGGCCGACACCGCCGCCACCGGCCTGACCGAGGCGTACCACGCCACCGAACAGGCCATCCTCGGCAGCGGCCTGCCGTACACGATCCTGCGGCACCCCTTCTACGGCGACGCGTTCGTCCCGCGGGTCTCCGGCGGGGAGCTGACCGCGAGCACCGGGGGGCGCGGCCTGAACACCGCGTTCCGGTCGGACCTGGCCGAGGTGGCCGCGAACGTGCTGACGGGCGAGGGGCATCTGGGCCGGGCGTACGACCTCACCGGCCCGCTGTGGAGCCACCCGGAGGTGGCGGAGGCGCTGGGGGTGCCGTACCGGGAGGTCCCGGACGCCGGTCCGGCCGCCATGAGCTGGATCAACGCCCAGGTGCGCGCGGGTGCGCTGGAACGGCAGACCCCCGACCTGGAGAAGGTGCTCGGCAGGCCCGCCGAGACGGTCGTCTCCCGCGCCCTGGAGCTGCACGGCGCACCGCGCTGACCGCCGGGCATGTCATGCCGGCCGGCTGGTGACGATGCCGCCGGCCGTCCGGCCCGGAATCACTTGCCGGTGGGCCCCGGACATATATACAAGAGACATTGCACAATGATTCTTGTGCATTTACGGTGGGGTAATGCGTGATCACCAGACGAGCGGTACGGCGGACGGGACGCCGGAAGCCCGCGCGGCGGACGAAGTACACGAGGTGCGCGAGGTGCGCGACTCGAAGGTGCTGGCCGCGATGTCCCACCCGCTGCGCCGGCGCCTGCTGGACATCCTGCGGGTGGACGGCCCCTCCACGGTGTCCGTGCTCGCCGGAAGGACCGGGCAGGCCGTCGGCAACATCAGCCATCACCTGAAGGTCCTCGCCGCAGGCGAGCTGGTGGAGGAGGTCCCCGAGCTCGCCCGCGACCGCCGGGAACGCTGGTGGCGCAGGTCGCCGGGCGTCCTCAGCTGGTCGTCGGCGGACTTCCCCGACGACCCCGTGGCGGCGGCGGCCGAGTCCCTGGTCCTGGAGCGGCAGACCGCCCTCGTCCGGCAGTGGTTCGCCGAGCGTGAGAACTACCCCGAGCCGTGGCGGCGGGCCGCGTTCACCACCGACCACTGGGCGAGGCTGTCGGTCGCCGAGCTCGCCGAGCTGGAGGAGAAGGTCTTCGCCCTGCTGTCCTCACTGGCGGACCGGGAGATCCCCGACGACGGGCAGGAACGCGAGCTCGTCTTCCTGTCCGTCCGCGCCGTCCCCGGGCAGCCGTGACCGCGGCGGCCGCCACGCCGGCCGTACGGAACGGTCCGCCGAGGACGCGCGACTTCCGGCTGCTGTGGATCGGCGAGACGACGAGCATGCTCGGCAGCGCCGTCGCCGGTGTGGCGCTCCCGCTGGTCGCCGTGGTGACGCTGCGCGCCGGGACCTTCGCCGTCGGCCTGCTGACCGCGGCCGCCTGGCTGCCGTGGCTGCTGGTCGGACTGCCCGCGGGCGCGTGGGTGGACCGCCTGCCGAAACGGCCGGTGATGCTGGCGTGCAACACCGTCTCGATGGCGGTGTTCGCGAGCGTGCCGGTCGCGGCGTGGTCCGGCGTGCTCACGATGACGCACCTGCTCGTGGCGGCCATCGTGGGCGGGGTGGCGAAGGTGTTCTTCAACCTCGCCTACCGCGCCTACCTCCCCTCCCTGGTCGGAGACGAGCGGCTGCTCGCGGCCAACACCAGGCTCCAGGGCAGTGAGTCGGCCGCCCAGGTCGCCGGCCCGGGGCTGGCGGGGCTGCTCGCGCAGGGCTTCGGTGCGGTCAGCGGCGTGCTGGCCGACGCGCTCAGCTTCGGCGTCGCCGTACTGTGCCTGCGCTCCATCCGCATACGCGAAACACGCCGGGACGGCACGGCGGGCGAGCCGCGCCGAGGTGGCGGGGGGAACGAGCCGCGCCGGGACGGCACGGCGAGCGGAGCGTACGGGGGCGGTACGGCGAAGCGGCGGCTGCGCGCGGAGATCCGCGACGGGCTGCGGTTCGTCGTGGGCGACCCGTACCTGCGCACACTCACCGTCTTCAGCGCGCTGTCCAACATCGCACTGATGGGCTACCAGTCGATCCAGGTCGTGTTCCTGACCCGGAACCTCGGAGCCCAGCCCGGACAGGTGGGCCTGGTGCTGGCCCTGGCCGGCGCGGGCGGTTTGCTGGGGGCGGCGCTGGCCGGCCGGATCGCCGCCCGGTTCGGGACGGCGCGGGGGTTCCTGCTGTGCGAGGCGTTTGCCGCGCCGATGCTGCTGCTCGGCCCGGCCGGCAGCGGCGGCACGGGCCTGGTGTCCTTCACCGCCGCCGGTTTCGGCGCGGGCGCGGGCATCGTCGCCTCGAACATCCTGACCTCCACCTTCCGCCAGCGGTACTGCCCGGCGGAGCTGTTCGGGCGGATCACCGCGAGCACGTCGGCGCTGAACTACGGCGCGATCCCCCTCGGCGGGCTGCTCGGCGGCGTGCTGGGCGAGACGGTCGGCGTCCGCGGGACCATGTGGCTGATGGCCGCCGTCCAGCTCCTCTCCATCACCGTCCTGCTGCTCGGCCCGCTCCGCCCCCTGCGCGACTTCCCCACGCACCCCCCGGCGCGATGCCTTCTCAGGCGTACCAGGCGACTTGAATGATCTCCACCAGCCGGCGGTACTCGACGATCAGGTAGGTGACCATGCCCGAGCCGCCATCGCCGAACGTCTGGGTCCGCATCGGGGCGTCAGGCCGTTCCCGTACGAAAGGGTTGCCGCTCCACGGTGCGACGTGAAGGAACACGGTCACCTCGTGGAACGCCGTGAGCGCTTCAGCCGGAAGGGCGGCGATCTGCTCGTCCACCTGCTTGCTCTTACCGACCGTGTACATCTAGAGATCGAGCTCCACGCCGAGCTCGGCCGCCCGTTCAGCGAGAACATCCCGCAGAGGTCTCCCCGGAACGTACTCGTCACGCTCGATCCGCTCCTGGATGCGAGCTCCGTGCTCCAGAACCGCTTCGTACTCTCCGGTCGCCTTCATTCTGGCCATGTGCCACCAATGCGCCAGCAGGGCGTTGACGGGTGCGAGGTCCAGCTCCTCGGTGGCCTTGGCCATGGCCTGCCGGTAGTCCCTGTCGAAGTGGTCGCGATCACTGGAGGGAAGGCAGGCACGGATGTTACGCGGACTCCGATCGGCCTTCAGGGACTCAAGGATCTGTACAGGCGTCCGGATGCCGATCAGTCCGTGCGGCTCCGCGGTCATTCCGCCACCTCCTCACACTCGCGGGTGCCCTGACCCGGTGAGCGAGCCGGGACATCCGCCATCGAGCTTAGCTGGCGTGGGCCGACACGGGAGGTTGATCGGAACGCCACGATGGCCTGGCGTCATCGTGGTGGCGGTGCGGAAATATGGATCAACGGTGGTCTGAGTCGCCGGTGGCCTGATCGCTCCCTGGCCGGCATGCCCGGCCCCCGAGCAGGCGGAGCGCCGCGAGGACTCCCAGGGAGACCCGCGTACTCGCGGGCTTCGCGCCGGACGCCGACCGGCGCCGTGGTGGAGATGTCGCGGACCAGGCGAAGGGTCGCCGGGCGGCCGATGACCTCCTCGCCAGGCTCCTGTCCTCCTGCTTGAGCAGGATGGAGGCCGCGATGCGGTGGGCCTCGGCGGACAGCGCATGGGCTCGTAGCCTCTCGTCACCGATGAATCGACGGCGGCGAACGGCCGGGTCGGAGGGAGCGTCGGATGAATTCGATCATGCGGGCCGCCGCGGCCTTCACCGAATACCAGCGTCGGCGGCGTGAGGCGTTCGCGCTCACCCGGTTGCGCGATGAGTTGCTGAAGCACAAGGTCCATGCCGAGCTGCGTGACGACGACAGTGTCCTGATGGTCCATCGTCCCGGCGGGGCCGGTCTTCCGGTGTGGGTGTTCGTCGGGTACGGCGGGGCCTATTACTCCTGGCGGTCCGCGGAGAAGCGTCATCCGGTGAGCGACCTTCAAGGTGCCGCACAGGTTCTGGCCGGCTCCGTCGGTCGCTGAGACGGGCACGGCGAGGTGGCGAGTCCGCCGGTGAGGAGGGGGCCGGAAGGGCGTCACCCCTTCCTCGCCGTGCCTCCCGGCTCCCCGGCGGGCAGTAGAGCATGGTCGCGCGGCCCACCCCCTGTCCGCGCGTCTTTCCCCCGTCTCTCCTGCCTGCCGGGGCCGCTCCACAGCCGATCACCGCGCGAGACGCGCGGCAGCACCGTGATCGCCGTCCAGGTGAGCACGACCCGGAGGAACGAAACGCGGCCGGACCGGGCCTCCCCACATGTCCGCCGGTGCGCCGCCTTCCCTGGGCTGCCATGTAGCTCTCCTGTCCGGGCTGGTGAATGCGGGGCCGGCCGGCGAACCTGTCCCGGTAGTGGTTCTGACGCCGTCGCGGGTGTGTCTCCTCCTGGAGCGGGCTCTATGGCATTTCCAATGCCATACTGAGGTCATGGCTGATGATATGGAGTTTCCTCCCGGTGACGGCCCCACCAACGGGATCTCCGTCACCTTGACCGCCGGCACTTTGCAGGCGATCCGCGATCGGGTCGGCAAGCGGGGTGTCTCGGCATACCTGGAGAAAGCCGCTCAGCGGCAGATCGAACGGGACAACCTGGACGAGCTGATCGCTGACTTCGACCGGGTGCACGGCCCTGCCGACCCGGAGGCGGTGGCGGCCAAACTCGCCCGGCTCACCGGCGGCGCCTCGGACGCCGGGGCGGCCGCGTGAGTGGTGTCCTGGTCCTGGACAGTGAGGGCCTGTCGAAGGCCGTACAGCGCGACCGGGAGATTCACGAGTGGCTGACGGCGGCCCGCGACGCGGACCTGCCGGTCGTCACCTCGGCCGCGGTGCTCGTCGAGGCGACCCACCCCAAGATCAACGACGCCGCGCTGAAGTGGACGCTGTCCCGGTTGCGTGTGGACCCGGTCACCCAGGTGGTCGCGCACTCCGCAGCCACCCTGCTGCGTACCGCGGGACTGCACGGTCACAAGTACGCCATCGACGCCATGCTGTGTGCGACCGCGCTGCAGCATTCGGGCCGGGTGACGATCCTGACCTCCGACGTGGAGGACATCGAACTGCTCACCACCGGGCACCCGCGAGTGCGGATCGAGAAGGTCTGACCCTGATTCAGGGGCATCGCGGCGGTGGCGGGGAAGCATGGATCGACGGCGGCGGCCGGACGGACCCTTACGGTGAGACGAGCGGTTCGGACTCGTAGGCCCGGTGCAGCAGTTCCATGAAGGACGGCGCGTCGGGCAGGGGCACGGAGCCGATCCGGCGCACCGCCACCCCCGGGGTCCACGAGTTCATGACCACGGCCCCCGCCAGTGCCGGCAGGTCGGCGGGAGTGACCTCCCGGACGCGCTGGGGCACGCCGAGGTGGTCCAGCCGCCGGCGGACGATGCCCATCGTGATCCCGTCCAGCACCTCGGCCTCGGGCCACACCACGGCGGTGCCGTCCCAGAAGGCCAGGTTCCAGATCGTCGCCTCGCTGAGCCGCCCCCGGCGGTCGACGAAGGCGGCGTCGTCGAAGCCCTGATCGACGGCCTGGCGGAGGAGGTACGTCTTGGCCACCTCGCCGACGTGCTTCACGGCGGGAAGGAAGCGCTCGTGCTCGACCATCGCCAGCGCGAGCGGAGCCCGGGGGCCGGACACGGCCGGCCTGGTGCGCACCAGCACTTCGAGCGGCACATCGGCTCCCGCCGTCGTGAACTCGCCCGTGGGGGAGTACACCGTGGCCGTCAGCGAGAGGTCGGCCGGCCCGGCCTGCACCGCCGCTCGCAGGCACGCCCGCACCCGGTCGTCGGGCAGAGCCCGGCCGAACAGCGTCACCGAGGCGGAGCGGAGCCGTTCCAGGTGCAGGTCGAGGCCCCGTACCCGGCTGTCGCGTACCTGCATGGCGGTGAAGTGGGCGTAACCCGCGAAGGCCAGCGGCGCCAGTTCGCCGGCGCTCGCCGTACGCCCGTCAAGGTGGGCGACGAAAGACGACATGAGGTGCTCCAGCGGTGCGAGACGAAACGGATCGCGGGCGGTCCGTCCGGAATGCCCGCCCGTGGGACGACGTTAGGGCTTCGCATCAGTGTGAAGGTCAACCTTGGGAGCGGGTCGCATGCTGATCGGGGAGCTGTCCCGGCGCACCGGAGTCAGCACGCGGTTGCTGCGTTACTACGAGACGCAGGGGCTGCTCGAGGCCGGGCGCGGGCCGAACGGCTACCGCCACTACGCCGACGACTCCGTGGTCACGGTGCGGCAGATCCGCGCCCTGCTGAGAGCGGGCCTGACCACCGAGGTGATCCGCATCGCGCTGCCGTGCGCGCGGGGCGAGCGCCCGGACTTCGACTGGTGCGCGGAGCTGTGGGACATCCTGAACGGGGAGCTGACGGCCATGGACGAGCGCATCGAGGGTCTCCAGCGCAGCCGCGGCGCCCTCGCGGACTTCCTGACGCGGCCCTGAGTCGTGGAGCCGTACGGCCGGCGCTTCCTCTCCCGGGACCGAGGTGATCCGCGGCGGACGAACGGCCGGATCCCGGCGGCGTCCCGGGTGCCGGGACGGCCGCGTGAGCGGTGTCCCGGCGCCGGACGGTGAGGATCCGGCGAGGCCCGTGCGGTGTCAGCGCTCGTCGACGACCCGGCCGTTCAGGGCGGTGGCGCCCTCGGTGAGGGCCATGGTCAGCGGCGCCTCCGGGAAGGTGGGCAGCGCGGCGAACGCGGCGCCCATCTGCTCGGCGGTCTCCCAGTGCCAGGTGTCGGTGTAGGCGCCGTCCTCAAGCCGGACCAGCACGGTGCGGGTGAGCCCGGGGTGTCCCTCCCGGACGGTCGCGATCAGCGAGTTCCGGCGGGCGAGGAACTCCTCCAGGTCGGTGCCGGCGACGGAGTAGCGGTGCGAGCGGACGACGGACATGTCGGTGTCTCCTGTACGTGAGGGGTGGTTCGGTGGAGGGGGCCTCCCGTGCCGGGGTCTCTCGCGCGGGAACCCCGGGGCGGGCAGGCGGTCCTCCGGTTCTCCGGTTCAGGTGTCCCCCCGTGCGGGGGCGGGGTTCACCAGCTGCCGGCGACCTGCCGGATCGGGGCGTTCAGGCGGTTGAAGAGGTTGGTGACGGCGGTCATCAGCAGGATCGAGGCCATCTGCCGCTCGTCGAAGTGGGCGGTGGCGTTGTCCCAGATCTCGTCGGGGACGGCGTCGGTGCGGTCGGCCAGCCGGGTCGACGCCTCCGCCAGCTCCAGCGCGGCCCGCTCCGCGTCGGTGTAGTAGGGGGCCTCGCGCCAGGCGGACACCAGGCCGACGCGCTCGTCGCTCGCGCCGAGCTTGCGCAGGTTCTTGTAGCCGGCGTCGACGCAGAAGCTGCAGCCGTTGATCTGGCTGACCCGCAGGTGGATCATCTCCATGAGCTCCTGGGGGAGCCCCTGCGACTGGGCGGCCCGCATCAGCTCCATGATCGGCTTCATCGCGGCGGGGATGATCGTGGCGGGGTTCTTCATCCGGGCTTCCATCGTGTCTCCTCCGTCTCGGTCCGGGCGGGACCCTCGGTTCGTGTGAGATCAGGTTGTCCGACCGGGTTGATACATTCGCGATGCGCGTGCGATGCGGTGACCACGGGGGGACGATGCTGCGGTTCACTCTTCTCGGCCCCGTCCAGGTGGTCCTGGACGGCGAGCCACTGACCGGCATCGCCCCGCGTCATCGCGCGGTGCTGGCCTACCTCCTGCTCAACGCCGGTCGGGTGATCGGCATCGAGCGGCTGATCGAGGCGATGTGGGGCCACGACCGGCCCGACACCGCCCGGTCGCAGATCCACGCCTCGATCACCGCGCTCCGCAGGGTGCTGCGCGGCGCGGGAGCCGCGGAGCTGCTCGAGACGCGTGCCGGCGGCTACGTCGCGCGGCCGGAGCCCGGACAGGTCGACGCGCGGGAGTTCACCGGGCTGGTGGCCGCCGGCGCGCTACGCGAGGCCCTGGACCTGTGGAGCGGTGAGGCCCTGGAGGACGTGCACGCGCACTACGCCGACGGCGTCCGGGAGCTCTGGAACGACCGGCGCCTTTCGGCCTACGAGCGCCTGGTGGAGGGCGAGCTCGCCGCCGGGCGGCACGGCGACCTGCTCGACGGGCTCGCCGCCCAGGCGGCCGTCAACCCGCTCCGCGAGAAGCTCAACGGCCATCTCGTCCTGGCCCTGCACCGGGCGGGACGGCAGGCCGACGCCCTCGCCGCGGCGCGCGCGTACCGTACGGCTCTCGCGGACGAACAGGGCCTCGACCCCGGGCACGCCTTCACCGAGCTGGAGCGGGCGGTCCTGGCGGACGACCCTGCCCTGCGCCTCGCCGGCACGGCTCCGGCCGTTCCCGGGCCGCCACGCCGCTCCACCTTCCTGCCCTACGACATCCCCGACTTCTCCGGGCGGGCCGCCGAGCTGGAGCGGCTCGTCGGCGAGCGGCGCGGACCGGCGGTCGTCACGATCGACGGCATGGCCGGGATCGGCAAGACCACGCTCGCCGTCCACGCGGCCCACCGGCTGGCCGCCCGCTACCCGGACGGCCGGCTCTTCATCGACCTGCTGGCCCACACCGCGGGCCGGGAGCCGCTCGACGCCGCCTCCGCGCTGGAGGCCCTCCTCCGCCAGCTCGGGGTGCCCGCGGACCGCATCCCGGTCTCATCCGCCGAGCGGGGCGCCCTCTGGCGCGCCGAGCTGACCGGCCGCCGGGTGCTCGCCGTACTGGACAACGTCCTCGACGCCGAGCAGGTGCGTCCCCTTCTGCCGGGGCACTCCGACACCCTCGTCCTGGTCACCGGCAGGTGGCGGCTCGTCGACCTGGACGGCGCGCAGGCGCTCTCGGTGGACGTGCCGAGCGAGGAGGACGCCGCCGGGCTGTTCGAGCGGATCGTGGGCGAACGCGCCCGCCGCGAGCCGGACGCCGCGCGCGAGGTGCTGCGGCTCTGCGGGCGTCTCCCGCTCGCCATCCGGCTCTCGGCCGCCCGCCTCCAGCACCGGCCGCGCTGGACCGTCTCCTACCTGGCGGACCGGCTGCGGGAGCGCCGCCGGCTGCTGGACGGGGTGTCGGCGGCCTTCACCCTCTCCTACGAGCAGCTGGACGACGCCGAGCAGCGCATGTTCCGCCTGCTCGGGCTGGTGCCCGGTCGTGACATCGACGCCCGCGGCGCGGCCGCGCTGGCGGGGATCCCGGAGGACGAGGCGGAGGAGCTCCTCGAAGGTCTCCTCGACGCCCACATGCTCCTACAGCTCGAACCGGGCCGGTACACCTTCCATGACCTGCTCCGCGAGCACGCGCGCTCGATCGCCGAGGACGACGGAGCCGTCCTGCGGCTGCTCACCTACTACCTGCACCGCGCCCGCGCGGCGATGGACCTGCTCTTCCCCGACAACCTGAGCGAGCGGGAGGGCGTCCCCCGGCCGGACACCCCGATCGCGCCCGTCCGCGACGCCGCGGAGGCGATCGCCTGGCTCGACGCCGAGCGTTCCAACATCATCGCGACCGCCGTCCACGGGCCGGAGATCTGCCTGGGCATGCTGGCCCTGGCGATGCGCCCCTATCTCGACCGGCAGGCGCACCACGACGACGCGCTCACCCTCCACACCCTGTCGCTCCGGCGCAGTCGTGCGCTCGGCCGCCGCGAGTTCGAGGCGCGGGCGCTCACCGACCTGGCGTGGACCCACTGGCGGCTCGGCGAGTACGAGCGGGCGGAGGAGCACGCGCACCAGGCCCTCGACGTGTGTGAGGAGGCGGCCGAACGGGCTCGGGCCCTGCTCACCCTGGGCAACGTGGCCCTGCGGCGGAGGCAGGACGAACCGGCGGAACGGTACCTCAGGCAGGCGCTCGACCTCACCCGGATCGGCGCCGACACGTGGGGCGAGGCCCACGTGCTCGGCATCCTCGCCCTCGTCCTCGACCGGACGGGTCGTCCGCAGGAGGCCCGGCGCCACCTCGACCTGGCGCTGGAGCTCCACCGGAAGATCGGCAACCCGGCCGGGGAGGCGACGACCCTCGACCATCTCGGCGTCGTCCTGCGGCACCAGGGTGAGCTCGTCCGGGCGCGCACCCGCCACGAGCAGGCCGCGGCTCTCCACCGAGGGTTCGGCGACACCGCCGGCGAGGCGTCCGCGCTCAACGGGCTGGCCGAGGCGGCGGGAGACCCGGTCCGGGCGGTGGAGGAGCACACGGCCGCGCTCGCCCTCGCCGACCTGACGCGCAACCGGCCGGAACAGGCGCGCGCCCATGACGGTCTGGCCCGCGCCCACCTTGCGCTCGGGGACCCGGCGCGGGCCCATGAGCACGCGCGGCTGGCCCTCGACCTGTACGGCGAGCTCCGGGTTCCGGAGGCCGAGGAGGTCCGCGCCCTCCTGGGACGCACCGGAGAACCCGTACGGTCCTACGTCGAACTGTAAGCGCCGTAAACGGCTTTTGCTGACAAATGTTGACCTTGGACTTGACGAAGATCCGTTCCGGTGCGCCGGGGAATTCCAGGCCATTCTGGGCGATGGCAGGATCCTGCCCGAGAGGTACCCCCCAGCCTGAGGCGGAGCCCCATGGTCAAACGAGCCCTCGCAACCGTCGCACTCTCCCTCGTCGCGTCACTCGGGGCGGCGCTGCCCGCCTACGCGGTGACACCGGAACAGAAGCTCGCCGCGCTTTCGAATTTCAGCCAGCCCACGTCGTCCAGCGCCGCCGCCTGGCGCTCCGCCTGGCAGAACCAGGGGAGCTGGGCGGAGTACGCCTTCGACTGGTCGACCGACCTCTGCTCGGCGAGCCCCGACCAGCCGCTCGGCTTCGACTTCAGGATGCCGTGCCGGCGTCACGACTTCGGCTACCGCAACTACAAGGCGGTGGGTCAGTTCCCGGCGAACAAGTCGCGCATCGACGACTCGTTCTACTTCGACATGAAGCAGGTCTGCGCCGGCTACTCCACCATCCCCAGGAGCACCTGCAACGGCCTCGCCTGGAGCTACTACCAGGCGGTCAGGGAGTTCGGCACGCTCAACGTCACCCAGGCGCAGATCGAACGGATCCGCCAGGCCTCCGAGCAGGCCGCCCGGGAGGACCAGGCCTCCGAGCAGGCCGCCCGGGAGGACGGCGTCTGACCCTCCCGCCCCCGGAGGTCACTCCCGGAGGCGATGCCGTACCGGCGAGGCCCGATCGGCCGGGGCGGCGGCCACGTGCGGAACCGGGAGGATTCCGGAGGGGATCGGAGCCCGGACCGGGGACCCCGGTCCGGGCCTTCGCCGTCGGAGCGGGGGAGAGGGGCCGGTCACGCCGTTCCGCGGGGCCGGCGCCGGTGGAGGCCGAGCCGATGGGCGGCGCGTGTCATCAGCCGGGACATCCTGGAGGGGAGGCTGCCGGGTTCGGGGACGGTGACGGGGCGGACGCGGCCGTTGTGGATGGCGTCGATCTTCCAGCCGGTCTCCGTACGCACCGCGACGATGGTCTGCCGGGACAGCCGTCGCCTGGGGAGCGTGGACCGCCAGGGCATCAGGACGGAGGCCGTGCCGTGCGCGATCGCCACGTCCGGTGTGGGATGGCGGATCGACTCCAGGTCGCCGACCAGCGCCGAGCCGGCCAGGACGCCGCGGAAGAGCTTGTCGTGGTTGTGCTGGTGGGTCCGGCGGCCGTGGGCGATGGTGCCGTCGTAGGAGACGTAGTCGGAGTCGTCGGTGAACAGCTCGCCGAACGCTTTGGCGTCACCCGCCGTCCAGGCCGCCATGAAGTCGGCGAAGAGTTGCTCGATCTGGGCGGTGTCGGTTCGAGGGTCGGAGACGGGTCCGGCGGGGGCGGTCGAGCGCATGGTGATGCCTCCATGAGTGATATCTTCGTTTCGTTTAACGAAATGTACGATAACAGAAAGATTCGAGTGTCGAAATATAGTGTCATCGGAGAGATCGCCATGGAGCTCCGGCGGCTGCAGCAGAGCGTCGACGCCTTCGACGAGGCGGCCGCCGCCCGGCTCGGCCTCAACCGCACCGACCTGCGCTGCCTCGATGTGGTCCTGGCCGAGGGGCCGGTGTCCGCGGGCCGGATCAGTGCCGCGCTGAAGCTGAGCCCCGCGGCCACCACTACGGTCATCGACCGGCTGGAACGCGCGGGCATGGTGGGCCGTTCCGCCGATCCGGGCAACCGCCGCCGTGTCCTGGTCGCCGCGACCGATGCCGCCCGGTCGGCCGAAGCCGAGATCTTCGTGCCCGTCGGTCAGGCGGGCGTCCAGGCTTTGCAGGAGTACGGGCCGGACGAACTGGCCGTCATCCTCGGCTTCCTGCGCACCGCCCGCGAGGTCCAGGAGGAGCAGGCCGCCCGCGTCAGGGCCATGCCCTGAGCCGGGCCGGTGATGAGAAGAGGGGCGGCCGGCGAGGTGAGGATCGCGCGGCTGGACTCTCCCCCTGTGGGAGATCCCATGATTGCCGCTGACGAGCCTGGCGGCCGGCCAGGGAGGTGGCGGCGCGCCGGTCGCCCGGTTGCCGAGGAGGGCGACGTATGACCATCGTGAAGGGCGTCGAGGCGCGTGACACGCACCACTGTGAGACGACGGCGCTGGGGGTGCTGCTGCGGCACGAGGGACTCGACCTGTCCGAGCCCATGCTGTTCGGGCTGGGCTCGGGCCTGTCCTTCGTCTACTGGGACGCCAAGGGCATGGAGTTCCCCTTCCTCGGAGGCCGCGTCAGGCCCTTCGAGCTCACCAGGAACCTGACCGCCAGGCTGGGACTGACCCTGGAGGTCAAGGAGACCGCCTCGCCGCGCAGGGCGTGGGAGAACGCGGCCGCCCCCGTCGACGCCGGCCGGCCGGTCGGCCTCCAGCTCGACTGCTACCACCTGGAGTACTTCCGGTCCAAGGTGCACTTCGGCGGCCACGTCGTCGCCATGTACGGCTACGACGAGCACGACGTGCACCTGGTGGACACCGGGCAGCAGGGCGGGGCGGTGCGCACCGGCCGGGCCGCCCTGGCCCTGGCGCGGGCCGAACGCGGCCCGATGACCGCCAGGAACCGGTCCTTCACCATCGCCCTGCCGGAGCGCCCGCCCCGCTGGCAGGACCAGGTCGTCCCCGCCGTCAGGGACTGCGCCGCCGCCTTCCTGTCCGCTCCCATCGCGAACCTCGGCCACCGGGGCATCGGGAAGGCCGCCGAGCGGGTACCCGGATGGCTGCTGCGCGCGGGCGACCCGCGGCGGGACCTGCCGCAGGCGGCCGTCCTCATGGAGGAGGCCGGCACCGGCGGCTCCCTGTTCCGCGCTCTCTACCGCGACTTCCTCGGCGAGTGCGCCGAGCTGGTCGGCGACGCCGGCCTCCGCACCGGTCAGAGGCTGTACGCCGAGGCCGCCATCCTGTGGACGGACGTGGCCGCCCTGATCGCGAAGGCCGGGGAGAGCGGCGACGCGGGACATCTCGAACAGGCCGGGGCCATCCTCCGCGATCTCTCGCGCGTCGAGGGGGACGCCATGGAGGTGCTGCGCCGGCTTTGACGCGCTCTCCGGCGGACGCCCGCGTTCGTCCGGCGGCGAGACCGCCGGGTGGGATCGGGGCCGCCGTCGCCCGCCGTACCCGGGGCGCCGGAGCCGGTGGAACCGGGCGGGATCGAGGTCGCCGTCGCCGGCCGTATCCGGGGCGCCGGAACCGGTGAGACCGCCGGTCCGGTGATGAAACCGCCGGTCCGGCGGTGAAACCGCCGGTCCGGCGGTGAAACCACCGTGAAGCCGCGGTGAAGCCGGCGACGCGGAAGCTCTTCTCCGAGGCCGGGAGGTGCCCGGCGTCAGAGAGGAGGCGTCATGGCGGACCTCGACGCCGTCCGGGCCGACGGCCTGGTCAAGGACTTCGGAGACTTCCGGGCCGTGGACGAAGTCGATCTCCACGTACGGCAGGGCGAGATCTTCGGGGTTCTGGGCCCCAACGGGGCGGGCAAGACCACCATGCTCCGGATGCTCGCCACCCTGCTCCCGATCGACGGCGGACACGCGGAGATCTTCGGTGTCGACGTCCGGCGGGAACCCCATCGCATCCGGCAGCTGGTGGGCGTCACCGGTCAGTACGCCTCGGTGGACGAGGACCTGACCGCCCGGGAGAACCTGCGGCTGTTCGCCCGCCTGCAGGGCCTGACGAGCACCCGGGCCAAGGCCGTCGCCGGTGACCTGCTGGAGCGCTTCGGTCTCCAGGAGGCGGCCGACCGTCCCCTGGCCCACTTCAGCGGCGGCATGCGCCGCCGCCTGGACCTGGCGTCCAGTCTGATCACCCGCCCGCCCCTGATCTTCCTGGACGAGCCCACGACCGGTCTCGACCCGAGGACCCGGGGCCAGATGTGGGACACGATCCGCGAGCTGGTCACCGACGGCTCCACGATCCTCCTCACCACCCAGTACCTGGACGAGGCCGACCAGCTGGCCGGCCGCGTGGCCGTGATCGATCGGGGCCGGAAGGTCGCCGAGGACACTCCCGACGCCCTGAAGACCCAGGTCGGCGACTCGACCCTGCAGCTCGGCCTCGCGGACGGCTCCGACATCGCCCTGGCCGCGGACGTCGTCCGCCGGCTGCTGGCCGAGGAGCCGGTCCTGACCCCGGAGTCGGGACGGATGAACATCCCCCTGCCCGATCCCGACCGGGCCGCGGACGTCCTGATCGGCCTGCGGGAGGCGGGCATCGGCATCTCCTCGATGAGCGTCGCCAAGCCGACGCTGGACGAGGTCTTCCTGGCGCTGACCGGCCACGGCGCCGACGAATCCCGAACCGGCGAACCCCAGGCCGGCGAACCCCTCATGGAGGCGGCCCGATGACCACGAGCACCCCGGCCCCGGCGACCCTGACGACCCCGGCGACCCCCTCCGGCCGCGCCGCCCGGCGCGTCGACCCGGCCGCCGCGGTCGCCCGCACCACGTCCCACAGCTCGCTCCAGGAGACCGGGGTCCAGACCCTGGCCATGGCGTGGCGGGCGCTGAAGAAGATGCGCCGCAAGCCCGAGCAGTTCTTCGACGTCCTCATCCAGCCCCTGCTGTTCACCGCGATGTTCGCGTTCATCTTCGGCGGCGCGATCTCCGGCAGCGTGTCGGACTACCTCCCGGTGCTGATCCCCGGCATCCTCGCCCAGACCGCCCTGACCGTCTGCATGGCGACGGGCGTGCAGCTGCGTGAGGACATGGACAAGGGGGTCTTCGACCGCTTCAAGTCCCTGCCGATCGCGAGGATCGCCCCCCTGGCAGGCCCGATGATCGCCGATCTGATCCGTTACGGAATGGCGTCGGTCCTGACGCTCCTCACCGGCCTGCTCATCGGCTATCGTCCCGGCGGCGGCGTGTTCGGCTGCGTCGGGGGCATCGCGCTCACCGTGTTCGCGGGCTGGTCGCTGGCGTGGATCTTCACCTGGCTGGGCACGATGGCGCGTTCGGCGCAGAGCGTCCAGGGCATCTCGATGATGATCATGTTCCCGCTGACCTTCCTGTCCAACGCCTTCGTCCCCGCCGAGACGCTGCCCGGCTGGCTGGAGGCGTTCGTCAAGGTCAACCCGGTGTCGCACGTCGTCTCAGCGGTGCGCGACCTCTTCAACGACGGGGCCGTGACGGCCGAGGTCGGCTGGGCGGTCATCGGCTGCGTGGTCGTCATCGCGATCTTCGCTCCGCTGGCGGTCCGCTCCTACTCCCGCAAGATGTAGCCGGTGCCCGACCCCCGCTCCGGAGTGTCAGACCAGCCGCTCCAGGGCGGCACGGGCCTCGGCCAGCAGGTCGGGGCCGCGTCGTTCGCCGTACTCGGCGTCGATGCGGGAGAGGACGCCGGGAGCGACACGCTCGGCGTGCGCGGACAGCGCCGCCCACCGCATCGTCGGGGTGAACCGGCTGTAGGCGAACCGGTCGGCGAGCACGAGCATCCGGACGGCCTCCTCGGTGGGCATCGCCCCTTTCAGCAGACCCCAGAGGCCCAGCCCGGCGAGCGCCATCCCTATCACGGGGAGGTCCGGGAAGGCGCGGTCCGGGCCGAACGCGACCAGGATCTCGGACCGCAGCGACGCGAAGAGGTCCGCGCCGTCGTCGCCCTCGCCGTACTGCGCGAGCGCCGAGAGCGCGACGACCTCGCCCAGGACGACCCACGGCGGGAAACCCCCCGGCGCGCCCGGGATGCGCAGGTTCCTGAGCGTCTCGGCGGTCTCGCGGTGCCGCCGCAGCCCTTCGGCGACGTCGCCGTCGGCGAGGGCCAGCTCGGCCCTGGCGGCGGCGACCGACAGGGTGTCGCCGTAGGTGCCCTGGTAGGCGCCCTGATATGCGCCCCGGGAAGCCAGCGCCTCCAGGTCGTCGATCATCCGTGCCGCCTCGTCGCGGCGCCCCTCGGCGAGCACCGTCATGGCGAGGGCGGCGCGGAGCTGGACGGCGTCCTCCACCGCCCCGAGGCGTTCGAGCACCGGGATCGCCTCGGCGGCATGCCCGGCCGCCGCCGCGGAGTCACCGAGATGCGCGTGCAGGGAGGCCAGCTGGGTGTTCAGCAGCGCCCGGGGCCAGGGGCCGCCGTCGTCGCCGACGAGTTCGAGCGCGGCGCGGGCGGCTTCGATCGCGCCGGCCGGGTCGCCGGCGTTCTCCCGGCCGTGGCTCAGCCAGTGCAGCGCGATCTGACGGGTCAGCGGGTCGGGGCCGGCGGCCAGCTCGTCCAGGCCGTGCTCGGGATCCGACACCATGGCGAGCAGGGCCGTCACCAGCGCCCGGACGGCGGGGTTCGCCGAGTCGGCGCCCAGCTCGGACAGCGACCGGAACGAGGTCGCGGACTCCTCGGAGGCGGCCATGACGGTGCTGAACAGCGCCATGCTCAGGGCCATCCGGGCCGGGTCGAGGAGCCGGGGCGGAGGCGTCCAGCCGTCCAGGGCGGCGGCGACGGCCGGGCTGAGGACGATGCTGCGCGGATGGTCCCCGCGGATCGTCCAGTAGCCGCTCAGAGCGGAGAACAGCACCGTGACCGCTTCGGGGTCGGGTTCGGTGAGGGCCTCGCGCAGGACGTCGGCGAGGTTCGTCTCCTCCGGACGCAGCCGGTCCATCGCGTCGACCTGCTCCGGCGAGTACAGCCGGACGCCGTGCCGGCCGGCGTACCCCACGGCCCACGCGCGTACGGCGGCGCGCGCCCCGGCGGTCTCGCCGGCCGCGTCCAGCCGCATCCGGCCGAACTCGCGCACCGTCTCCAGCATGCGGTAACGGACCCCGTCGGCCGTCTCCACGACGGTGAGCAGGGACTGCTCCACGAGTTCCTCGACATCCCCGAGGGCGTCGCCGAGGGCGTCACCGAGGGGGTCACCGGAGGCGTCACCGAGGGGGCCGCCTGGGACGTCGCCGGGGGCGTCGCAGCCGAGCACCTCCTCCGCCGCGTCGAGGGCGAAGCCGTCCGGGAAGGCCGAGAGGCGGCGCAGGGCCCGGCGCTCCCGCTCGCCGAGGAGGTTCCAGGACCAGTCGATCACCGCCAGCAGCGTCTGGTGCCGGGAGGGGGCGCTCCGGTCGCCGCCGCGCAGCAGCGTGAACCTGTCCTCCAGCCGGCGGGCGATCTCGGCCGGTGACATCACCCGCACCTTCGCGGCGGCCAGTTCGATCGCGAGGGGCAGGCCGTCCAGGCGGGCCACGACGGCGTGCACGTCGCCGGTGTCGAGGCGCACGCCGGGCCGGGCCGCGGTCGCGCGGTCACGGAACAGCCGGGCGGCGTCACCGGTCCCCAGCTGGGGCAGCGGATAGACGCGTTCGGCGGCGATCGCCAGCGGCGAGCGGGTCGTGGTGAGGACGCGCAGCTCCCGCGTGGTCGCGGCCAGATAGGAGACCAGGTCGGCGACCGCCTCCACCAGGTGCTCGCAGTTGTCGAGCACCAGCAGCGCCGGGGCCAGGTCGAGCTGCTGGGCGATCCGGGCGCGGACGTCGGCGCGCTGCCGCGGGCTGAGCGTGCGGCGCCCGGCCACCGAGTCGCGGACACCGAGCGCCGACCCGACCTCGCCGACCAGGTCCTCGGGCGCGGTCACGCCGACCAGTTCGACGAAGTGCACCACCGGCTGCGGGGCCTCGCGGGCGACGGCGTGGGCGAGCCGGGTCTTGCCGAGCCCGCCCGGACCGAGGACCGAGACCACCCGGGAGGCGGCGAGCAGCGCCCGCACCCGCCGGAGGTCCTCGTCGCGGCCGAGCAGCGGTGTCGCGTCGAACCGCACGCCGGCGCGCACGGGGCTGTCGAGTGCCAGCAGCTCGCGGTGGACCCGCCGCAGCTCCGGGCCCACGTCGGCGCCGATCCGGTCGCGAAGGTCCGAACGGTAGCGCTCGAAGCGGTCCAGCGCGGCGCCCGTTCCGCGCACCGCCGCCTCACTGTGCAGCAGGTCGGCGAGCAGTCCCTCGTCCTCGGGGCGGACGCGCACGGCCTCCTCCAGGCCGGGCAGGGCGGGGCCGTGGTCACCGCTCCGGCTCCGGGCCCGGGCGAGCACGACCCGCGCGGACGCCAGGTCGTGTTCCGCGCGGCGGCGCACCTCGGCCAGCGGGCCGCCCCCCTCGGACGGCAGCGCCCCGGCTCCCAGCGCGAGCGCCTCCTCCGCCGCCGCGGCCGCCGCGGCGGGATTCCCGGCGAGCAGCGCCTCCGCCCGGCCCGCCAGAGCGTGCAGCCGACCGGCGTCGATCCGGTCGGACGGAACCCCGAGCCGGTAGCCGGTCCCCTCCGTGACCAGCGACGCGGGCCCCATGACCGACCTGGTCCTGGACACCAGGACCTGCAGCGCCTTCGCGGGGTTGGCCGGCTCGCCGTCCCCCCAGACCTCCGCGACGAGCCGGTCCGCGCTCACGGTCCGGCAGTCGAGCGCGAGGGCCGCGAGCAGAGCCTGAGCCCTCTCGCCGACCACCGGCCGTCCCTGCCACCGCACACCGTCGAGCAGGGTCAGGTGGATCGGCATGCCGTAAGTCTAGGCTTCGCCGGGCCGTCCACCCGTGCCTGTTTCCACCGATCCCGGTGGACCGGTCCGTTTGACGCAGATGAGCTCTCCCGCGACCGCCCGCCGGTCGGCCGGTCGGCCGGGAAGCGTACGGTGAGGACCTGCGAAGGACGATCCGGAGCCTCGGCCTCATCGCGGGCGCCTGTTTTCCGCTATCGGTGCGGGGAGAGGGGCTCCGCCAGGATGCGCTCCAGGGTGCGCCGGCCCATCCGGCTCATGGCCGGGTTGGTCTCCAGGTAGTACCAGACGACCCCCATCGCCTGCTGGAAGGCCCACGCCCTGCCCCGCTCCCATTCGAGGTCGTCGCACCCGAGCTCCCGGCGGAGCACCCGCCGCGGCCCGGCTTCGAGCAGGTGCCAGGCGCCCACGAGGTCCAGGGCGGGGTCGGCCGGCCCGAAACCGCCGACGTCGAGGATCCCGGCCAGCCGTCCGGCCGACACGAGCACGTTGCCGGGGATGAGGTCGCCGTGGGTCATCACGTCGCCCGCCGTACGCGGGAGGCTCCGGAGGTCCTCCCACATCCGGCGGAGCCGGTGAACGTCCAGGAGTCGTTCGCTGTTCTCGAAACAGGTCTCCATCCACGCGTCGTGGGACCTCAGATCGCCGCCCCTGCCGTCGCCGGCGAACGTACGGCCGTCCGTGCCGATCGCGCGCAGGTCACGGATGAGCTCGGCCAGGTCGCGGGCGAACGCGACGGATCCCCCCGGATCCTCGTCGGTCGCCACGACGCCGGGCAGCCACGTCTGCACCGACCACGGAAGCGGGTATCCCGCGCCGGGCTCCCCGAGCGCGACCGGCTCGGGTGTGGGGAACCGCGTACGGCCCGCCAGCTCGCGGGCCGCTTCGGCCTCGGACTCCAGCCACCGCCGCGTCGGTCCGACCTGCCCGGCCCGCAGGGGGAACCGGGCCGTGAAGCGGTCGCCCAGGCGGAAGATGGCGTTGACCGTCCCCTGGGAGGCGACGGCGGCGACGGGCAGGTCCCGCCACTGGGGGAACTGCTCGTCCACCAGCGCGCGCACCGTCTCCGGCGGCACCGTCAGCTGATCGGCGTGCATCTTCACACCGGGCAGCCTTTCACCTCCCGCTCCTCTCCCGCCACGGCGTCAGAACCGGGCACGGCCCTTCGGCGGACCGGCCGTCCCCTCCCGCCCGCGACGCCCGCGACACCCGCGACACCCGCGCCGATCACGGCGAGCGCCGCTCCCGCCCACATCACCGCGGAGAGCGACACGCCGTCCACGATCCGGCCGCCGGCGAACGAGCCGAACGCGATGGAGACGTTGAAGGCGCCGACGAAGAGGGCCGTGCCCATCTCCCCGCCGCCCGACCGCATGATCCAGAGCTGGAGCGCCACCCCCACGCCGCCGTAGCCCAGACCCCACACCACGAGCATGATCAGGGGTGGGGCGGCGAGGGGCAGCGCCGCCGTGGAGAGCGCGATCAGCGCGGCCAGTGTGATCAGGACCGGCCTGGGGTTCCTGGCCGCCCACGCGCCCGCCGCGAAGTTGCCGGCCACGCCCGCTGCGCCGTACAGGAGCAGGGCGGCGCTGACGAAGGCGGGACCGGCGTGTGAGACCTGCTCCAGGAACGGCCGGACGTAGGTGTAGGCCGCGAAGTGTCCGGACACGATCAGGCCGGTCAGGACGAGGACGACCTTGAGCGGGCCGGAGAGCCGGGGGGACCGTCCCTTCGGCGTGGGGGAGGCGGTCTCGCGGGGCGACGGCTCGGCCGCCCCCGCCGGGGATTCGCCGGGGAGGGGCGGCAGGGTGGCGGCCAGCAGCGCGAGCAGGGCCAGGGCCAGCACCCCCACGGAGACGAACGCGGTCCGCCACCCCGCGAACGAGGAGATGAGTGTCCCCGCGGGCACCCCCAGCACCGACGCCACCGACACCCCGGACAGGATGATCGACGTGGCCCGGCCGACGGACCTCTCGGGCACCAGCCGGGGGCCGAGCCCCGCCGCGAAGGCCCAGAACCCGCCGATGCTCACTCCGGTCAGCACCCGGGCGGCCAGCATGACGGGGTAGTTCGGCGCGAACGCGCCCAGCAGGTCGGCCACCGCCAGCAGCGCCATCAGCCCCAGCAACGTGACACGGCGGTCGAGCCGCCGGGCGGTGACCGCCAGTACGGGCGCGGAGACGGCGGCGACCAGCCCGGGCGCCGACATCATCAGCCCGGCCGTCCCGTCGGAGACGCCGAGGGAGGCGGAGATCGAGGTCAGCAGGCCGACGGGCAGCATCTCGCTGGTCACGATGGCGAAGGTGCCCACCGAGACCGAGAACACCGCGAGCCAGCGCGCCCGGACGGCGGGGGAGACGTCAGTGATGGTCATGCCGTCCAGCCTTCTGCCGTCCACCGGCGGGAACAATGCCGAAGTCCGGAGGCTTGGTTTAGGTGGACTAAACGATCGGACAGAGGTTCAGGCGGAGGTGAGGATGGAGTTCAGGGAACTGGAGTGCTTCATCGTGCTCGGTGAGGAACTGCACTTCGCGCGTACGGCCGAGCGCCTCTACCTGTCACCCGGCCGGGTGAGCCAGCTCATACGCTCACTGGAGGACAGGATCGGCGGCCGGCTCTTCCAGCGGACCAGCAGGCGCGTGAGCCTCACACCCCTGGGTGAACGGTTCCTGGCCGACCTGCGCCCCTCCTACGACGGCCTCGCGAACGCCGTCAGCCGAGCCAGGGCGGACGCCCGCGAGGTGACAGGTGTTATCCGGATCGGCTTCCTCGCCACACCCACGGACGTCGTCACCGGCAGCGTGCGCGCCTTCGAGCACCGGTACCCGGGGTGCCGGGCGGAGCTCGTGGAGATCCCGCTCTCCGATCCCTTCGGGAAGCTGCGGGCCGGGCAGGTGGACATCGCGTTCACGCTGCTCCCGGTGGAGGAGCCCGATCTGGCGGCGGGCGAGGGGCTGAACCGGGTCTCGTACCGGCTGGGCGTGTCCTCGCGTCACCCGCTGGCCGCCCGTTCGAGCATCAGCGCGGAGGAGCTGGCCGGCGTTCCCCTGATCGGCCTGGACGGTCCGGCCCCGCGCACGTGGCGGGAGCGTACGGCGCCGTCCGCCACCCCCTCCGGCCGCCCCGTTCCCAGGGCGGGTGCGGTGACCACCGCTCAGGAGGGCCTGACCCAGGTGGCGCTCAACCGGGGTGGCATGTTGTTCTGCACCCCCACGGCGGTGCACCACAGGCGCCCGGACGTCAGTTTCGTCCCCGTCAGGGGGCTGCCCCCCTCGATCCTCGGTCTGGCCTGGGTGAGGGCGGCGGAGACGGCGGCCATCCGGGCGTTCAACGAGACGGCCGTCGGGCACGCTCTCGGAAGAACGGTCCTGGTGGCATAGGCCATGGCGGCGGCCGGTCCTCGGTCCGAGCGCCCTTCGCGCTTCGTGGATCTCAGTTCCCGAGGTGCGCGGCGGCGACCCGCCGGGGCACGACCATGCGCCAGGCGTCGGTCACGATCTCCGTGAGCTCGGCGGCGTCGAGCGTGGCCGGCCGTACCCGGACCCAGTTGAACCGCTCGTCGGACGGCACCGGCATGAGGAACCTGTCCGGGTCGGAGCTCACCAGCGCCGCGCGCTCCTCGCGGGGAAAGGCGAACCCCATGAGGGTCTCGTCACGGGACAGCGAGACGTAGACGATCCGCCCCACCCGGAACTTGATCCGGTCGCGGATCAGATGCTCGGTCGTGCGGGGCAGCGAACACGCCACCCGCCGTACGTCCTCCGTGGTCACCATGCTCGCCTCCTGGAAGACACGCGCCGGTGAGCGGTACGGCCCGCCGGCGGTGGGCGCCGTGATCCGCATCACCGTACACGGACCGCACCCGGCGCACCCGGCGCGGCGGGCTCGACACCGTGCCGAACCCGCCGCTCCATGCCTGCCCGGTCTCCGGTCAGGACCACCCGGGCCCGTGCCGGGTCGTCAGTGTTGCTGGGTCAGCAGGCCGGGCCGGTAGGGCAGCAGGCCGTAGTCGCCGCCGGAGTTGGGGCTGCGGCCCTGGTAGAGGAGCTGGAGGTTGCAGGGGTCGACGGTCTTGGTCTGGTCGGGGTTGGTGCGGACCAGGTCGCCGTGGCTGATGTCGTTGGTCCAGGTGGCGCCGCTGTTGGCCTTGCCGGCGAAGGGGTTGCCCTCGCTGGCGGCGTTGGGGGTCCAGGCGCCGTCGAGGCTGGTGGCGGTGAAGGAG